>NZ_AMGD01000041.1:0-48350 GCF_000297555.1 Paenisporosarcina sp. TG-14 | reverse complement strand
TCTTCACGAATCGCACGACTCTCAATATTTTCGATCCACTCATAATATCCACTTCGGCTGACATCGGCCATTTTACAAAGATGAGAAACCATATTCTTCAGCTGATATTTTCGAATGACATGATTTATGATTTCGTATTTCTCATGTGATTCTAGAACTATTTCTTCACCTTCCCTTCTAGTTCTTCTAGCTTTTTTAGCAGCTCCAGTTCGGCCTCAAGGTATTTGATCCGCGCTTCTGCCTTCTCTAACTGTTTTTCTGCAGATACGTCTTTAGTAGAAGGTCGACCAGTACTAGCTTTTCCGCGGCGCTCCTCCTGAAAACCCAATTCCCCATGAGTGTTAAATATTTTTCTCCAACGAGCTACTGATGATTGAATCTTCTTGGTTCCAATAACCTCAAGGTCAAATCCATTTTCAGTAAAGATTTGAACAGGACCTTTTCCAGCCAAATTTTCTTTCACTGCACGAACTTTAAAGTCATAAGTGTATTGGATTGTACGATCAGACACAGAGGTCACATTAGGATTTGATTCAATTTGTCTTACTTGATGTTCATTGAATATAATTTTGCTCATCTGAAAAGCTCCCGTCCATAATAGGTATCTTCAAGTATAACGGGTCTATGAATAGAAAGAACCCCGGATAGAGTCACTTTTTTTAAAGTGTCCACTATTCGGGGTTCAGTTCATACCTATCATTGGGGTGTTTTTTTCATGCCTATTTTAAGGTCAAGCACCATACTTCTAAGACTACTAGCATTACAGTTGTATAAACTCATCACGTTTGTCCATGTCCGAAAGGCTGAATAATTACTATTATGTTCAGAATTCCAATCGCTAGATAGTGGATCATTTAATGTCATCCATACTTCTATTTCTCTTTCGTAAAAAGGCATGTTAATTTGGCTCCATGAACGAAAGGAGAATCTTCACTTGAAAAGCATTCAAAGTCGCTTATTTCTTATGCTGCTTACTTTTATCATCCTACCGTATTTTTTATCTGTTCTATTCATTTATGGATATACGAAAAATAGTGTTGAACAGCTTGAGCTCGAAATCAGTCACGATCAAATGGATAATTTGTCTGAAGAACTGGAGCTGTACTTTAAAGATATGATCAATCTTCCGTATATTTTATACAGGAATCCTGATTTATTCCGAATTTTTAACAATGGTTTTGAAGACTCGATTTATTTCAACCCAATTGCGATAGAAAAAAGCATAGAAACTTTTTATCTGATGAGAAACGAAATCCGTCAGGTTCGCTTTTATCTTGATAAAAATAAAGAATCGTTTACAGTTTATAATGCAATGATCAGTGCTCGTAAGTCTCAACCAGATTTAATGAAGCAAGATTTGATGAAAAAGCTTTATAACTCTAACTTAAAGTTCATAATTGAGCCTCCCAATCAGCTTGAGAATTATAATAATGCTGCGATTGTTCCCCAGTCGGACAACACAATGGTTATGACGATTCACCATAAAATAGTAGATGTGCCTTCAAACGAATTTCTTGGAATAATTACTATTGATATCGATTTGGATGCATATGCTTGCATATGTAACAGCCTTGTTCAGGAAGATGAAGAGTCTGTATTTCTTATTGATTCAAATGATCGTATCATGTACGCGAGTGATTCAGCCCTTATCGGTAAATCCATTAATCCTGATTTACTTAAGAGGATCAATGAGGCAGGCGGTGATACGAGTGAGGAAATTATCATATCCAAAATGTTATCAGGACCACTAAATCAATGGAAATTAGTTAAGATAACCCCTAGTCAGGTATTATTTAATGATGTCAGGCAGACCGCATATATAAACATATTTGTTGGGATAGGGGTAGGATTTCTAGGGTTATTAATGATTGGTATTATTTCGTACAGAATTACTCGTCCAATTAAACTTCTTAGCATGAAAGTGCGATCAATTGAAGGTGGAATTATGGATGTCCCCTTTGTTGACAACAGAGAAGACGAAATAGGTCATCTGGAAAAACATATGAAGGAAATGATGAACAGAATCACCCTTCACATTGACCGTGAATATAAATTGGAAATTGAGAATAGGGCAAATCAATTCAGAGCGCTAAAGTCTATTGTTAATCCTCACTTCTTATTTAACGCATTACAATCCATAGGTGCAGTTGCCTTACGATCTAATACTCCAAAGGTCTACCAATTGTTAACGTCCTTATCCAAAATGATGCGATACTCCATTCGGGCGGATCAATGGGTCTTGGTTCGAGATGAAGTGGATTATATAAAAACATACTTATCCCTTCAAATGGAACGTTTTGGAAACAATATAAACTATTCTATTAAAATAAACGACACGATTCTTGATATGACAATTCCAAGTATGATTCTTCAGCCGCTCGTTGAAAACTTCTTTAAACATTGTTATGAAGAAGGTTTCTATGATGCTCATTTATACATTTATGGAGATATAAATGGAGAATTTTTAAACCTTGTTGTAGAAAATGACAGTTCTAGTATGACACTCTTAGAGCTAAAAACACTAAGAGAAAATATCTATACAACTCCTTATGAAGGAACATATGCACAAGAGCATATAGGTCTAAAAAATATTCGTGATCGATTAGTTCTAAATTATGGACCAGGTGCTGGTTTAGAACTGGATACGAAACAGGGACAAGTTTTTTTGGTTCGTATCTTTATTCCTCTAGACGCTAATGACCAAATAAAAGGAGGATGAAGACTGTATGAAGACTTTAATTGTAGATGATGAATTTCATGTGCGAGATGTCATAAGGCATTTGGGACAGTGGAAGAAATACGGTATTACCGATATCTTAGAAGCAAGAAATGGAGAAGAGGCAAAAAGAATCATCGAAAGGGAAAATCCTGAAATCATCTTTACAGACGTAAAAATGCCTGGAATGAGCGGTATAGAATTAATCGAGTGGTTAAATACCATTTCTTATCCTGGCAAAGTAATCTTAATCACAGGGTTTGACGACTATTCGTTTATGCGTAAAGCAATTCAGTGCGGTAGTTTCGATTATTTATTGAAACCGATTGAAGCTGATGCATTTAATAAAACATTGGAGGAATCTGTTAAATCCTGGACAAATGAAGAAGAGGATCGCTGCTACAAAGAGGCAGGCGTTTATGAAGATGTTAAGAGGTTGCGTATGAATCAGGTAGTTACGAATGCTTGTATAGGGGAACCTTTCGACACGAACGAAATTACTTCATGTCTTCCCCAAACTGATGAATACGACCTTACACTAATTTCCTTTTACCAAATGCACCATTCTGATCCCTACATTCAGTTACTAGCTGACGAGCTTGTTGATCGGGGATTGGGAAATGCATATGCGCTTCAGAACGATCATAGTCTTTGTCTGGTCATTACAACACAAAGACTATGGTTATCGGTTGAGGAATGGATTAGTCATCAATTTGATATCCCTGTTCATATTGTTAGCTGTGATCCATTGAAATCATTGGAAGAAATCCCTAAATCTTTTCAGTCTTTGCAAAAAGCAGTGAAGAATCAAAACTTCAGATCCATACACAGTTTGAACAATTTGGATGATGCACGTCGTATGCAGGACATTGTTTCCTATGTAGAAACGTATTACATGGAGGAATTGAGTTTGGAAAAACTGTCAACCCGGTTCTTCTTGAGTCGTGAACATATCTCAAGAAAGTTCAAACAAGAAATTGGTATGACCCTGTCCAAATACATCATGAACCTAAGAATTGACCAGGCAAAGTATTGGTTAAGTGAACAAGACGAAAGTATTTACTCAATATCCTTAATGCTAGGCTATCGGGATGAAAATTACTTCTCAAAGCTATTCAAAAAAGTAGTTGGAATGACACCTTTTGAGTACCGAAACGGTGAGAAAAAGTTGCAAATCGAAAGTAAATAATATATATACTTTTCTGCCTTATATCATATGAAAATTACTGGGGTGAAGAGATGAAAAAAAAGATATTATACATGGTTTTGGTCGGAATAATGAGCCTATCTCTTTCGGCATGTCAAACAAAGACTGAGACGCTAACAAAAGAAACGGAGATAGCCGAGCAAAAAATCACGTTGAATGTGCGAAACCCGAAAGTTGAAATTTCCACGCAGTTCGAACAAATGGTAATAGCTTATGAAGAGGGAAATCCAAACGTAGATATTCAGATTCACACAGTAGGAGGAGCTGCTGATGACCTTGCCGATCTGAAAGCACAGATTGCTGCTGGAACAGGCCCTGATATTTTCACGAACAGTGGATACGAATATGCCAAACTGTGGAGTAAATATCTGGAGGACCTTACGGACCAACCCTGGATTGAACATGCATATGAAGATGCGTTATTACCGATGGAAATCGATGGGAAAATATATGGGATGCCGATTAACCTGGAAGGGTATGGATTCATCTATAATAAGGATTTATTTAATAAGGCAGGCATTGAAACGTTACCAAAAACGCTAACTGAATTAATAGAAGTGTCAGAAAAATTACAAAAAGCAAGCATTACTCCTTTTGCAACTGGCTATTATGAGGAGTGGAAATTGGGTGTCCATCTACTGAATATCGCTTTTGCACAACAAGAAGATCCATCTACTTTTATAGAAGGCCTAAATGATGGGACGGAAAAAATCGATAGCAATCAAAAATTCAAAGACATAATCAAGTTGTTGGACGTAACAATAAAATATGGAAACGATAATCCGTTAACAACGGATTACAATATGGAAGTAAATTCGTTTGCCACGGGAAAAGCAGCGATGATTCAACAAGGTAATTGGATTCAGCCGATGATTGATCAAATATCACCAAATATGAACATCGGGTTTCTGCCAATACCAATTAATGACGAACCTATGAATGATGCCTTGATGGTCAGCGTACCGAATTATTGGGTTGTAAACAAACAAACTACACCAGAGAAGAAGAAAGAAGCAAAGAAATTTTTAAACTGGATGGTTTCTTCAGAGCAAGGCCAAACGTTTATGACGGAACAGTTCAAGTTTATTCCTGCGTTTGAAAACATAGAGGCTAACAATTTAGGTCCGCTCTCGAATGAAACGATCCGGTACTACAAAGAAGGGAAAACGTTGTACTCTAACTGGTTTAATTTTCCTGTTGGAGTACGAGAAGAGTTTGGATTTGCCATGCAATTGTACGTGGGAAAACAACTTAATCGCGATCAATTACTACAAGAATTTCAGAAGTCTTGGGAGAATGCTTCAAGCAAATAATTCTGAAAACTAAAGGTCTCCCCCTATATCAATAAAAAACTAAATTCCAATCAATATATACCATATCCATAGAATCAAGACTAACCTATAATTTAATTTGTTACTAAAACACATTATAGGAGGAAAATTATGAACTTTAACAAACTTACCAAAAAAGCAGCAGTATTAACGCTTAGTACAGCTATATTATTAGGTGGCAGTGGATCGCAAACTTTTGCGAAACAAAAAGATACATTAGATTACAAAGAAACGTATGACACTTCACAAATCACTCGTTCAGACATGCACAACATGATTGATCAAAATGGCGATGCAAAATATACGGTCCCCGAGTTTGACGCATCAACAATAAAAAATATTCCTTCAGCAATAAAAAAAGATGAATCAGGTAACTTAATCGATTTAGATGTGTGGGATACTTGGCCATTACAAAACGCTGATGGAACAGTGGCAGAATATAATGGCTATCATATCGTTTTTGGATTAGCTGGAGACCCTAAAGATGCCAATGACACGTTTATTTACATGTTCTACAAAAAAGTAGGCGAAACATCTATTGATGCTTGGAAAAATGCTGGCAGAGTATTTGATGATAATGATAAGAATCAGCCAGACGATCCTTATTTAAAACATCAAGCAGAAGAGTGGTCCGGTTCTGCAACTTTCACATCTGATGGAGAAGTTCGCTTATTCTATACAAACCGCGAGCCGTACACTCCAGATTCAGGGCATTACGGTAAACAAACTTTAACAACAGCTCAAGTAAATCTATCAGAGCTAGATGCTGGGAAACTCCAAGTGGATGGTGTAGAAGATTACAAATCAATCTATGAAGGCGGAGACGGCACGATCTATCAAACAGTTGATAAATTTGCCGCTGATGGCGCTTCCGATGATAATCATACCTTAAGAGATCCACATTACATTGAAGAAAATGGCCGTAAGTACCTTGTTTTTGAGGCGAATACTGGGACCGAATATGGTTACCAAGGAGAAGAATCGCTATATAATCAAGCTTACTATGGTAAAAGTAATAAATTTTTCCAAGATGAAAAAAACAAACTGTTGCAAAGCCCTAAAAAGGATCTAGCTACTGTAGCAAACGGTGCAATAGGTATCATTGAAATAAATGATGATTATACATTGAAAAACGAAATGAAACCCTTGATTGTTTCGAATACAGTAACAGATGAAATTGAACGTCCGAACATATTTAAAAAGGATGGGAAATGGTATTTATTCACAAGTGCAAGAGGGTCAAAAATGACCATTGATGGACTTGATGATGAAGATATTTACATGTTAGGTTACGTGTCAAATTCCTTAACTGGAGAATACAAACCTTTAAATAAAACTGGAATTGTATTACACCAAGATCTTGATCCTAATGATATTACTTGGTCATACGCTCACTATGCTATCCCGCAAACGGAAAGTGATAATGTAGTTATAACAAGTTACATGACAAATAGAGGTTATTTTGAAGACCATAAATCTACCTTTGCACCAAGCTTCTCACTTAACATTAAAGGGGGAAAAACATCGGTGGTAGAAGATAGTATTCTTGAACAAGGCCAAATAACGAATAACGAATAATCTAATTAAAAAAAGAAGAAAATGCCAGTGGCATTTTCTTTTTTCTTTTATTACAGGAAGTTTTACTTTTAAAAAAATTGGAAAAGCGCGGTGAGTCTACTTGGCTAAAATAGTTTTTAATAAGAAAGGATATAAGTTGTTGGGTTTATTAATAGTTGGATTATTTTTAGTTATTATTATCGGAGTATTGGCCCATCTAGTCACAAAATCGGGGGAATCAACAGTGGAGCATGAAGAGCAATCGTATCGAGCTAACTACCATTTCACTACGTCTGACAAATGGAAAAACGATCCTCAGAGGCCGATTTATTTGGATGGAAAGTATCATTACTTTTACCTCTATAATGGGGATTATCCGAATGGAAACGGAACAGAATGGCGGCATGCAACATCAGAGGATTTGGTTCGCTGGAATGATGAAGGGATAGCCATTCCGAAATATACAAATGAAAATGGGGATCCATGGTCGGGATCAGTCGTTGTAGACGAGGAAAATACAGCAGGCTTTGGAAAAGACGCTCTTGTGGCGATTGTGACACAGCCCTCTATGGATGGCGGTAAACAGGAACAATTTCTATGGTACAGTACTGACAATGGAAATACGTTTACTTCCTACAGTGACGATCCTATAATGCCAAATCCAGGCACAAAGGATTTTAGAGACCCGAAAATCATCTGGGATGACAGTAAAAATAAATGGGTAATGGTTATGGCAGAAGGAACGAGAATAGGTTTTTATGAGTCTTACAACTTGAAAGATTGGGATTATACGAGTGGTTTTTCTACGGAAAATATCGGACTTGTGGAGTGCCCAGATCTTTATTTGATGCGTGCAGATGACGGGACATTAAAATGGGTACTAGGTGTCAGCGCAAATGGGAAATCGATTGGTAAGCCAAACACTTACGCCTATTGGACTGGAAACTTTGATGGAATGGAATTTTTCCCGGATCACAATGAACCGCAATGGTTAGATTATGGCTTCGATTGGTATGGTGGAGTAACGTTTGAAGATGGAACAGAAAGCGATAAATACAACAAACGTTATGCTCTCGCTTGGATGAATAATTGGGATTATGTCCATAATACCCCGACACTACAAGAAGATTTTAACGGAATGGATTCCATTGTTCGTCAAATTGAACTAAAGCATGAAGGCGACGAAATATATCATTTAGTCTCACAACCAATCGATGAATTGAATGAATTGACAAATTCAACGGACACTTATGAACAAATCGAAGTGAATGGTTCCGAAACACTTGATGTAACAGGTGATGTTTATCAATTAGAGACAGATATATCTTGGTCAGAGACCAATAATGTAGGCTTAAGACTTCGAGAATCAGCAGATCAAAAACGCCACGTTGACGTAGGAATCTCTGTAGAAGAAAAATACTCTTATGTCAATCGAGCTTTTACAGGACACCCTGATGAAAGCAACCAATATGTTGAAAGTAATGCACCATTTGACGCTAGTAAGCAATATGTTCACTTGAAGATCCTAGTTGATAAAACAAGTATTGAAGTCTTTGTGGATGATGGAAAGATAACTTACTCAAGTTTGATATTCCCGGAGTTTGATGATAAAGGAATTACCATCTTCTCTGAGGGCGGCACAGCAATCTTTAACAATGTTAAGATCAAACACCTTGGTTCGATTAATTGAAGTTCATTGTGGCGCCCAGATTTCGTAGATCAATTCAAAACAAACAACAATCGAATAGATTAAAAGGAATCTATAACTATACAGACTTATGAGATTCTTCTATATAGAGTGGAGCCATATCCAACACGACAAAATTAGTGCTGAATGTTTTGTATGGTCATTAATCAGAAATTAGTTACGATATTAGGGAAGGGAATTGTCGTAACCAACCTTACTTAGTCGATTTGATGCTTCTGTAGTTTAACAAAAGCTGTGGGATAGTCAGTGAAATACGTAGCTATGGATGATTGATATTTCCAATAATGAAAGACAGATCATGATTGAACCACATAATCAAACCTTATACACAATTCCATATTGCGTCAGTTAGGAAAAGTTACATCGGCTTTACTGTTGCATACGCTATTTATAAAGGATACATAGAATCTATAGATGATTTAGTAACAAAATATTATTCTACAAGTGAGCCGCAATTATTCGAAGATACAACTCTTAGACATCTGTTAACTCATACACATGGACTAAAATATGGTGAAGGGAAAATACTGCGAGAGTTCTTGCCGGGGAAAGTTGGGCTTATCGTGGTATTGGAATAGATACGTTGACGAAGATTGTAGAAAATGTAACTGGAAAAACAGTTGCAGAAATTAGGTTTTTAGGGAATCGAATTTCAGAGAGACTGGCTAATACGCAGAAACGAACAAAAATCTAGTTGAGGTAATTAGAGATCCCAATGATTCAATAATGATTGGAAATTCAGAAGAGATTTAAGAATTGCCTACCCACTCAATTCAGTTTGGAGTTATTCTGAAACAGGTATTCCCTATCTAAATCCAGAAATTGTACTTTTATATAAGGCGAGGAACGCAAGAGAAAAAGACCAAAAAGACCAAAAAGACTTTATGACGATTAAGGACTATCTAGATAGTGAGAAGAAACAATGGCTTCGATATGCACTTGAATTACACGAACCAGAACATAAGTGGCTTAAATATTTGTTCTAATGTCTACTCAATTAATGGTCTTATTCCCTAAAAATAGAAAATTTAAACTGGGATTGCAATATTCCGAAATACTTCAAGTATTTAGTAAACCTAAAGGAATTTAATGTGGGTCACTATAAGTGGGAATGCAATAGCAGCTATATAATCCAGTCCAAAAATAAGGGGATTAAATTGTAGGACATATTGAATTCCTATGAAAATTTAAAAAACTTTTTTATAAAAGGCTGAGCCTTGTAAGATTTAAAAGCTGTTAGCTGATCTGATCAAAATTCTCCCCTAGTAAAAAGTATAGGGTAAAGAAATTAAATGAAAAAATATGATGAAAACGTATCATTCAGTTCAGCGGATTAATCAATGTTTCTGTAACAAAAAAACCCCTATGAGAAGGCATTAGGGGTTACAAATGATATACACGGTAAAAGAAAATGAACTTTATAAGATGTACAGCTAGTTAATGTTTGGTTATACGCTTACTAAGGATGGATCATCCGAATTCTAATATCGAAAGTCTTACTTTTTTGTTTTTCTCTTTTCCATTTCTTTTTTCACCAATGGGAGAACCTTTTCTTTGACTGTCTTTTGTATTTTTGGATTATTTATTAATTTCTTGAATTTATTAAACACTTTCATCCCTCCGATTTATAAAATTTGGACCTAATTAATATGGAGTTTTTAAAAAACCTAATTCGTCTTTCATTGCTATTGTATATAAAATGATGGATTAAGTCTTGTATGTTGACCAGTAACTCGTTCGGCATTTCAAGATATGGCCGTGTTTTTTATTATTGTTATTTTCCCTTAGTGTAACGTCTGTGGGAGCCATACAGTGAATAGTGTTGATTTTAAATAAAGTCACGATGCTTATAACACGTTGTTTCATATCTTGCAAAAGGGTTTATATAATCCCATTAATAATGGGAATAGATTTACTCTGGAATTGAAGGAGGCAGTTCTTGCAATACACTTCTATGGCGTTAGATAGGTTATTACATCTACATCGTCAAATCTTTGTGGTGCGATTACAGATAAGATTTCAATATAAGCAGTTAAAATTGGTGAGGCATGGATTAGTAAAGATGGAATCAAGAAGTTAATTCAATAAATGGATCAGTAATATCCTGAAATAGAATCAGGCTTTTTTTATGTGTGGCGCCAGACTCGAGCGCATTAGATGTTCCATGATTCGCCATCCTGTTCGAGATTACAAGAACTTCTGGTTATACCAAAAGGATGCAACAGGCAATGCACATTACTGGAACTACAAACAAACGAAGAAGTGAAATTCGTCGTCTATCAGGAGCAAAGTATCCTCGAAATGGCGAAACAGGCAATATTGGCTTAAACTTAAAACTAATAAGTAGGGAATAGGACGTGATACAGATGTTAAAAGAAAAACTAAAAGCAGAATTCAAGTCTGCCATGCGAAACAAAGAAGTATTGAAAAAAGGAATTTTGACCATGATAATTTCCAATATCACTACCGCTGAAAAGGAAAAAGGAACGGAATTGACGGAAATTGAAGTGTTGGCTATCGTTCAAAGAGAACTCAAGCAGACAAAACAAGCGTTGGTAGATGCTGAAAAAGTTGAACGCCAGGACAATATCGACTACGGGAAAGAAAAAATCGCCATCATCGAAAGCTACTTGCCACAAATGATGACTGCTGATGAAATTCGTGCGTTGCTTGTTGAGAATGGTATTGGTTCTGGTACGAACATGGGTGAAGCCATGAAGGTCATCAAACCACTTGTAGCTGGTAAAGCAGACAATGCGTTGGTTTCAAAAACGGTCAAAGAAGTTATAGCTTAATCAAAAACAAAATGGGATTGAAGTGTGAAGAAGGACGGGGCTAAACGCCCTGTCTTTTTTTGTTTTCATAGAGCAAAAAATCTTGTTTTTCTTCATAATGTGTAGCCGAAGGTCGTATCAATTAAGTGCACACTTAGAAGAATTAATAGTTAAAGTTAAAAATTTTAAATATAAAGTATATTTTTTTCATACTCCACAAGATATTGATGATTTAGTAATGATAGCAAAATTAATTGAAAATATCAGTATCATTAGAATTCATCTATCGGATGTCAATTCTTTTATTACATGCTTGCTAGCGCAGAACATCAGAAAGCTGTATCACTCCAAGGAAAAGTTGGATCTATTAGCGTTAGTTTTGAATCTGCTGTTCAAAAAACACAAAAGATGCTTGTAAGAAAAGATCAGAATGTTTGGAAAGCATTGGTAGATACTGATGTATTAAGCAACTATAAATTCATATTAAATGAATGGCGGCAAAAAGGTCGATTGCAATTAACTGAGTATGAAGAGAATTTAGTGTCTGATCTAATGGCTGATGGTTATCATGCCTGCGGACAGTTTTATAGTGCACTTGTTAATGATATAAAAGTGGATGTTCCAATCAACGGTGAATTAAATAAATTGTCAGTAGGTCAGGTTCTTGGATGGAGAAAAGGGCTGAATGTTTTTAACTGTATTTCGTTAAATTAATTTTTTTAAAAGTATGTATAAAAGTCAAATTAGTTGCTAATAATAAAACAAATGACCATTTTCTTCATTATTGAATTAATAGTTTTATTAATAGACTTGTCCTTAAACTTATCAAATAGTAGATACAGTATATAAATTAAATATGTAATAGGGTTATTTATTGAGTTGCTATATGAAAGAGAAAAGAAGAAAGGAGGAAATAACTCTTATGAAAACGTTTATAAACAAATTTGCAGAAGCAATTGGCATAGGTATCATTTTACTATTATTTAATCCTGAGTTAATGGTGTTAGGATCTAGTATTAGAGAAAATGCATATGAGACGATTGTAGTTAGCCTATTAGTAATAATAATCGTTTTGATTTTAAGAAAACCCAGATCACGAGCATAATGATTGAAAAAAATAAAAGTCGTCTATTCTAAGCGAACATAACCCAACTTATTATAGGGTTAATTAATATGGAATGCTTGGGATATCTTCAATATAAGGAAACAACAATTTTAATGCTGAGTTCGGTTCAGAATTCGTACAAGAGAAAAATCCATTCAATTTCATTTTAAAACAGGATCCAGAAATGAAAAAATTCTCAAAATTAATGGATGGTAATAAAATAGAAGATTAAAAAAGTTGTTCATCAAAAAAGTGATGGACGAAATTTTGGAGATATCCCACGAAATCGCCTAACCTTGTTCATATTTGAACGGGTTTTAATATATAAAAAGGTGTGATGTTAATGAAGAAGGCTTTATTTTTGGATCGTGACGGAGTAATAAATGAAGTGCTAACGGAAAGGGTTAAATTTGTAAATAAGCCACATGAGCTATACTTCTTACCAGGTGTTCCAGAAGCAATTAAAAAATTGAATCCTTTCTTTGATTTCATATTTGTAGTAACTAATCAAGGCGGTGTTGGATTGGGATTCATGAAGGAAACTGAGCTCAATAAAATACATGACCATATGATTTCTGAATTAAAGAAGGAAGGGGCAATTATTCATGATGTGGCTTATTGTCCTCATAAACCAAAATCGGGCTGTGCCTGTCGCAAGCCAAACAGCAAATTAATTACTGACCTCAGTAAAAAGTATGATATTGATTTATTCCAATCCTACATGGTAGGAGACACCGATACAGATATTATCGCAGGGAAGAAGGCAGGTACAAAGGGAGTATTTTTGGGTAAGAGTGATCCGCTTGCAGATGCTGTTTTCCCTGACTTATTAAGTGCAGTGGATTGGATTATAGAAGATACAACAGCGAAGTAGAGCGTGCCTATGGTATTCTCTTTTTATTAAAGCCTATAATTGGTTCTTTTAAATTAACGGGTGAAGCAAAGGCTGCCTTTAAAAGGCAGCTTTTCACATGGGGTAAGAAAGTTGAATACTTCCTAATCCGTGGGTTATGTCAACCTAGGAGGAATAAGTGACACAATTACATTAAAACTATGATTAGACTGTAGGGATAGGAATGACAAGATTTAATAATGATTTTGCAGGGGCTATAAATGTTATCTTGAAATTTATTTTCACAAGTATTTGTTACCTTTTATCAGGGGCGTTAATTGTCGGTATCCCGTCTAATTGCGTTAGTGTTTGATAAACTTAATTAAATGTGAATTATTGTACTTAAATTAACAAGGGACAGTTTAGTGGAACAACAGGCTGCCTTTACAAGGCGGATTAGAAACTAATTATTTAAATACAAGAATGGTTGTATGATATAATCAGATGTTTTTCAATCACTTCACGTAGATAATCAATAGAAAAAGCGCTCATGAAAAGCTGATCTACTAGCTCTTTCATGGGCGCTTTACAATCTTTTTTCTTATATTGTCCACGCAAGTAATCGATGACTGAAAACGTAATTTGTTCTTCAAGAATTCCGTACTGCAAATAGAAATCCAATATATTTTTGTTATCAAGAGGTAAATGGTCCATACAATCCTGGATAAATCGCTTCTTAAATTAGTAACGAACTTCCCAAATGTTACGGGAAGTGATTTGTTGCCACATGTCGATACGTCTTTCTTCTAGGTACAACTCGATATCTCCAGTGCTATAACTTGGGATTTCAATTGGTAGAACGTTCGTAGGTAAGTAAAGAGCTTCAGGTACACGTTCTTTTATAAAGGCGTGTAAATCTCTTATTAAATGCTCCACCCGTTCTTTTGGGGTCCACCGCCTTAGTGTCCTATCAATTCCCTCTGGGCCATCGTTTGACACATTCTTTATGGGATGTGGGGAGTGTCTATACCTACCTTACATAGTCAATTTGGAACTGTCCCATGATTACAGGAAAGGTTACAAATTAAATAGGTGAGACGTGGATTTGCAATGAGGGAATGAAGCAGTTAATTTCAATATATAGAGCAGTAAAAGCCTAAACCTATCGGTCTATAATTTATTAGGCTAAGTCCGTCATTCCGCTTAACCTCACAGTCCATGAATTGTATGGAATTATAGTTCATGAATTCAGAAAAATTGATTGACATATATTAGTCTTTTATAGTTTAATGGAAAATGTAGGTATTTTAATATGCTAAGTGGAGGTTTTCATATGAACAAAAGAAAGTTTACAAGATTAATGGTTTTCATTTTAATTTCAGTATTATTCTTCAGCCAAATTCCGTTGAAGGAAATTAAGGCAGCTGAAGCACCTGTGCCTAAAGAGGAAACAACATTAACTAACTCAACTCCAGTAGAAGGTGTTTTTGAATCTTCAGAACAAATTCATTGGTATACAGTAGACCCAACTGAAGGTGAAATTACTGATTTTACCCATTTACGCATGAAGCTTCAATCTGAAAAAGAGTTAAACATAACAGTTTTCTCTAGTCTAGAAAATGCGATAGAAAATCAAGCATTTGATAGATACATGGGTTATTCATATCAAAATCAACCTGCAATTATTGATTTTCCAATTGCATGGATTGGACCTTATTACATAAAGGTTGAATATTATGGTGAAGAAAATAGTGAGGGTGAAATAGAACAGCTGCAAGATGTGATTACCCCTTACACGATTAGCTATGATGGCGTTACACTCCCTCCAACTAATCAAGTCGCAGAAGGCACAGAAGAGTGCCCTGTGGAACTAAGCACTAAACAAAGAGAAAATGGCGAAAACATATTAAAAGATTTAAGAACTATCCGTGAAGACATTCTAGCAAAAACAGATAAAGGAAAAGATTTGTCTGCTATGTACTATAAAATTGCTCCATTCTTAAGTTCAAAAATGGTATTCAGTAAAACGATAAGAGACAACGTTTATAATGATTTAATGCAATTGAAAGGATTATTTACTGACGTTTCAACAAATGGCAGTGCGAGTGCCTACAAAATTACAAAAGAAGATCAGAAATCAATCAACAATTTGTATTCAATTTCTCTAGATTCTGTTCCAAATTTCTTAAAAGATCAAATCTTGAAAACTGGAAAGAGCATAGATATTTCGAATTTAACAAATAAAACGGTCTCTTCGATTCTGACAAAGGGCGGATTTGCTAAATCAAATGTAAGTAGCATTGAAAATCGTTTAATTGTCAAAATTAAAGATGGTAAAAAACTAAGCAACATCCTACCGAAAACGAAGTCATTTGGTATTGAGTCAATTACTCCTTTTGAAGCGAAGGGTTCAGTCTTCCCGAATATGTATGTGATGGAAGTTGAAGGTAGCTCATCTGATTTTAATGTATCATCTAACTCTTTAAAAGCAACATCTGAACAGGTTTCAAAGCTTTCTGATGTAGAATTTGTTGAACCTGTTCAGCAATATCATGCATTATCAGCAGATTCACAATACCCTTATCAATGGTCATTAAAGAACGATGGAAGCAGTCAAGGAATACCAGATGCTGATATTCAATTTGAAAAGCTTCAGGAATCATTAAAAGGAAAGCAAATGAAAGATTCGATTATTGCAGTGTTAGATACCGGGGTTGATCATACGCTTTCAGATCTAAGTGGCAGTGTATTAGCAAATTCTGGCTATAATTTTATTAATAATAGCTCAAATGCAATGGATGGTAATGGCCATGGTACTCATGTTTCAGGCATCATTGCAGCTGAAGCAAGTAATCAGTATTCAATGGCTGGCATCAATGCATACACTAAAATTCTACCTGTTAAAGTGCTTGACGATAGTGGTAGTGGCGACACGGAACAAATTGCGTATGGCATTAAATATGCTGTGGACAATGGGGCTAATGTCATTAATCTTAGTCTAGGGGGATCGTACAGCAGGGTGCTCGAATATGCGCTCAAATATGCAAATGATCATGATGTAACCGTTGTAGCAGCAAGCGGAAATGATGCATATGAAGAAATCTCTTATCCTGCATCTTCTCAATATGCTATTTCAGTTGGAGCAACTAATCGTCTTGACATTGTTTCGGACTATTCCAATTTTGGAAGTGGACTAGACCTTGTTGCACCAGGTACAGAAATACCGAGTCTTATGCCTGATGGCAATGTCACAATTATGAGCGGAACTTCTATGGCAACTCCTCATGTGGCTGCAGTAGCAGGACTTCTTCTCTCGCGAAATTTAGATTTATTACCAAGTGAAATAGAAAAGATTTTGTCAAAAACTGCACATGACGTTACATTTGATGAGCAAGATAATCCGGGAGATGACATTGGTGATTATCCATATGATGAAGAGGATCCTTACCCCATTGAACAGCCTGTACCAGGATACGATAATGTTTCCGGCTGGGGGAGACTTGATGCCAACGGTGCAGTAAGTTATCTTGATAAAAAGGAAGTCTCAATGGAACGTATTTTTGGGTCAGATCGTTATAAAACAGCAGTAAATGTGTCAACTAAAGGCTGGGATAAATCAGACGTTGCGGTCATTGCGACAGGACGAAATTATCCGGATGCATTAAGTGCAACACCGCTTGCCTATAAAAATAATGCACCTCTTTTATTAACAAATACAAACGCACTTCCAGCTACTGTGAAGGCTGAGCTTAAACGTCTAAAAGTTAAAAAAGTAATATTAGTTGGCGGAAAATCCGCTATTACAACTAATGTTGAAAAAGATATTAAAGGATTAGGTATTACGAATATCTCAAGAATCAGTGGGGCCAATCGATATGAAACATCTGTCAATATCGCTAAACAACTTGGAAGTACAGATCAGGCAGTAGTAGTGACAGGTGAAAGTTTCGCAGATGCTCTTTCAATCGCACCAATTGCTGCATCACTTAAAATACCGATTCTTTTAACGAAGAAAAATGAAATTCCAGATTCTGTTAGCCAATATGTGAAATCAAGTAAATTTAAGCAGACTTTTGTTATTGGTGGGACATCTGTTGTTCCAAATAAGATTGCCAATGGTTTCATAGACCATAAACGAATTAGTGGTACAACTCGTTATGATACGAATAGTAGCATTATTAATTATTTTGCTGATGAACTTGATATGTCCAGTCCATTTATTGCAACTGGTTCAAATTATCCCGATGCATTGTCTAGCTCTGCTTTAGCAGCTGTTCAAGGCAATCCGTTGATTTTAACAAATCCATCTGTTGCTCAGCAAACAACGAAAAACACAATTTCTAAGTATGCTGATTTAGCTGAAAAGTATTACATCATCGGGGGAGAAAAGGCTCTTCCTAAATCTTTAGTAGAATCATTATTTGAATAACATGTAGCAAAAAAGCCTGATTTCTTTCAGGAATTTAGCTCTAGATTGTTTGGGACAATTTGATAAAGGTTTTACAATGTTTCCATTTATTTCTTTACAATCATAGAATATTCTTATGTATATAAGGTTGCAAAAATATAGAAAAAACGGTCATCTCTAATAGTGAGATGACCGTTTTTTCTGATTTTATCATTTTTGAATAAATTGTTGTGTCCAGTAATGACCTTGTGCATCGTATCCAATTCCAATATGAGTGAAATTAGCATTCATGATATTTTCACGATGACCAGGTGAGTTCATCCATCCTTTTACAACTTCATCAGCTGATTTTTGACCGATTGCAATATTCTCTGCAGCTGCTCGGTAATCAATTCCAAGTGCTTTCATGCGATCGAATGGTGAGCCAAAAGAACACCACAAATAATGTAAATACCATTTTTGCACCAACGAACTTGTAACCGTTGAAAAAGAAGGGAATTATGCAAGCTTGATACCTGTCAAAGCCAATAAAGTAAAGGGGGCATTAGGGGTAACGAAATTACGTTTAAAGAAATATTAGAAGATGTAGATTTTCGTTATGGTGTAAATGGTAGCGCTGTAAAAGAAAATATTATTCTCAATCAATATCTAAATGAAAATAGATATTGAAAGCGAACAAGCTTTAGAGCAATTCATAGAGAAAAGGGAAAAACAATTTATGTAAGGAAAGCTTGCGGGAGGATTTCTATGACCATCAATAGACATTTGAAATCATTTATATATTATTAGATAGAAAAATAGTCACCGAAAAAGAATTAGCAGTTCATTTTGAGGTTTAGACACGAACCATATGTAGACTTATTTAGTGGGGCTGGGATTCCTATTTATTCCAGTAAAAGGAAAGGAGGAGGTATCTCTTTGCTAGAGGGGTACTCTTTTCATTACGAGATGCTATTATCCATCAATTTGTGATTCATTTTAGTTTGAATCGGTAGTTAGATCCTAATATAAGGCTAGAAGGCAAAAAAGCCGAGCGTGGCCAAGGCCCAACGCTCAGCTCTTTTTATTCAAACATTTAAGCAAATAAAGGATCATTATAATAGATGATTTGGGAAAGAATCTTGCTACTACCTTTAATATTCTTTAAAGCGTTCCTTGCTTCTTCTTCTTTATTAAATTCGTACATCTTAATATCATTCTTTAAAAAGAGTGTAATAACCCACATGAAAAATCCTCCTATTTTTTTACTTTGAAAATTATTTTATTCTTGTGTTCTCCAATAATTCTCAGAAGAATTAATTGATGCTAACATGTGGGATATCTTATAGTTTTTCTTTATAAATTCACCCCCCTTCCAAAATCAAATTCAATAAAGAAGACAACATGAGCAGTGTTTAGATGAGCCTTTTATAAGAATACTAAAAAAAAAGATTGAAAATGTTACATTCATAAGGCCTATTAAACGTATTATGATGATTTGGTTTACAGGAGTGTCTCCAACAAACACTATTTATTAAGAGCTTTTTCTACTCCTTTAAAACTGAATATAATAAATATACAGAATATATTCCGGGAATGCTAGTAATTGTGAAAAAATTCACAAAATAATTTATTGTTTGGACAAATTTTTGAAAATGGAGGGCAGATAACAACTTGTGATCAATGAATTGGTATTTAACACCAAGCTTGGACAGTCTCTACGATACCGAAAATGGATGAAGAGACTGATTATTTAACTGACATTATAAGGGGTATGCACTGCGTGTTGACATTACAACTGGAACAGAAAGTAATCACCATCGGCCCAAAATAAGAGTACATGAAAATAGATGGATGAATTAGGAGAGTTCATAATGGCAAAAAAACCGATGGCGCTAGAACGCCAACGGTTTCCAAAAATAGTGGGGTGCCACAGCAAAGCGGTTTGTTTTGGAATCGGCTTGGTTGTGATAGGATTAGGGACTGCAACTTATTTACACACGAATGTGGCTCCGTTTACAGTGGATCGATTAACATTGATCATACAAGAATTAACTAGGACCAGATGTCGAATGGACCGTCTGTTTAGGAGGGATGATACTAAGCAGCAACTGACCAAATCTATACAAATGAAGAACCCAGCAATCTTGTGTAAGAAAATTACTGGGTTTCTTCATTCAAATATAAAAATAAAGTTGTAAACTATCGAATAGATGGTGATCATCTATCAGAACTTTATGCTAAATTAGGATTAGAGATAAATTTAGAAAATATTAAAGTTTCTGAGATAACGGGTGATGTAGACGGTGAGTATGGTAAAAGCTCAAGCGAACCAATCAATAAGAGATAACCTTTTAAAATCTAAAAACCATCGTTTTTGAGATAGAGTATATATGAAAAATGGCAACCTCCAGATTCACTGAAGGTTGCCATTTTACTTTTGAGGGAGCAACTCTTTTGTAATGCCTTCATAGTTTAGGAAGACCTACTTATTATTTTTTCAAATCTTACAATAGGTTAAATTTTCTTTATATAGAAGAGGGGGAATCGGTAGTTGGATCCTACATCTAAAGGCTAGAAAGCAATAAGCAGAGCCAACATTGATTGAGTAATACGTCGAGTTCTTGACTACATAACTTTCTTTTTTGCCCTAATAAGATGTTGTCTCGTATTTTTATTTTT
The DNA here is from genome assembly GCF_000297555.1 of Paenisporosarcina sp. TG-14. NCBI lineage: Bacteria > Bacillati > Bacillota > Bacilli > Caryophanales > Caryophanaceae > Paenisporosarcina > Paenisporosarcina sp. TG-14. The sequence continues at coordinate 28,051 of NZ_AMGD01000041.1, read as the reverse complement.
TGTGCGTTAGGTAATCTTAAATATGAAATGAGTTTCTTCTATTATATAGTTATAACAATAATGATTCTTCATACTCCCTGTAATAATAGTTGCCTTTTTATTCTCTAAATGACCACTAATCAGTAAAGAACCCATTAGATGTTAGTAAAATATTTGACACTCATATCCTAACCTCTTTTTATTTTCTATATTCTCTATTCAAGTAAATGATAAAAACACACTATTAAAGAAGAATTAATTTATAGCTTCTAATAGGTGAGTATAAAAAAGTCTTTTTGATGAGAAAAGGACAATGATTGGCTTATACAATTTGGCAACTCTGTGTTCACACTCAGGAACAAATAACCTTCCAATGACATTTAATTGGAAGGTTATTTACTATTTAGTTCGGTTCACGTATATATTTGAATTAAGGAAAGTTGTTTTTTGTAGAAGCTAATTGGTAAGCTAAGCACTTCACTTATAAAAGCGCCCTTAGCTGTTACCCATTCAAGCTGCGAGATAATCAAATCATGTTATTCTCGTAAAATAATCGAGGTGTATTATCCCTGCTACAGTTTCAATATTGTTCTTCCTTTTAATTTCCCCTCAATGATAAGTGACAATGTTGTTGGTAATTCATCTAACGTTGTTTCACTTGTAATTTTATCTAGCATATCCGGTTTGAATTCATTAGCCATTCGTTCCCAAAGCGCGACACGCGTAGTCATAGGACAATTCACTGAATCAATTCCAAGTAAATTAACTCCTCTTAGGATAAATGGGAAGACAGTAGTAGGGACACTGATTCCGCCTGTTAATCCGCTGACGGCAACGGAACCTCCATATTTCATTGTACTTAATATATATGAAAGAGTTTTTCCTCCAACTGGGTCAATTGCGGCAGCCCAACGCTGTTTATCAATTGGTCTTATTTTTTCGGGTTGCAATTCTTGACGTGAAATGACTTCCTTCGCTCCAATGCTGTATAAAAACTCATGTTCTGATTCTTTTCCAGTACTAGCAACTACATGATAGCCAAGTTTAGATAGAATGGACACCGCGGAACTTCCAACACCCCCAGTAGCTCCAGAAACCAGAATCGGACCTTTGTCGGGACCTACGCCATTCTCTTCTAATCGTTGAATTGAAAGAGCTGCTGTAAAACCTGCTGTTCCATAAACCATTGCTTGTTTCATAGTTAGCCCTTTAGGCAAGGGAACAATCCAATCGGACGGAATGCGAGCGTATTCACTAAATCCCCCAAAATGAGAAACACCAATCTCATAACTTGTCGCAATTACTTCGTCACCTTCCTTAAAACGAGCATTAGTAGATGAAACGACGGTACCAGCCATATCAATACCTGGTATATGAGGATATGTGTTAACAATTTGTCCATTAGGAATGACAGCGAGACCGTCTTTGTAATTGACGCTAGAATAAGCAACACGAATGACGATATCACCCTGAGGCAGATCATTTAAATTTAGACGAGTAACGTTTACAGAAATATTATTTTCATTATTATTTACTACTAATGCACGAAAGCTAGTATCTTTCATAGGAATTACCTCCAGTTTAATTGTATTCATTGTCTCTAAAACGGTTGTTCAAGTTGATATTGCCTGATTTGATAGCTGGAACTACGATTTATTCCTCATTTCATCAAAGTATTTTAAATTACTATATAACAGTAAGCAGTTATACGCAATAATAAAATGACCAGTCAATCTTTTTTATTTAAAAAAATTATATTTTTGAATCATTAGTAGGTGCTTTGTTTAAATAAGCAATGACTGTTTCATAACAATTCTCCCGGTACAAACTATGTAACTGTTCTTCATTTCTCATCAACCATTGAAGAAGATAGCCATCAATTGATGAGCGTATCATATAGCTTCCTTTTTCAATATCCACATTTGTAAAAATACCTTCAGATTGTCCTTTTTTAATAATTTCGCTTCCTATGAACCAACAATTTTTATAAAAATTGTTATTTATACTTCGTAATCGCTCACTTTGATTCACTTGCGCAAGAAATTCGAGATATACTCGGTAAAATACCCGATTTTCTTCAGGACTTTTGAATGCAGTGTTTACATAGGCTCGTAATTTGTCAACTGCTTTATCTTCTTTGTTAATTGCTGCATACTCATTCTGATAGATCTTCTCTGTCATCCAATCAAGCAGGTGATAAAAAACATCCTCTTTATTAGTAAAGTAATAACTAATTACTCCTTTACTAACGTCAGCATAGTCAGCAATTTCTTGAAGGGTAACAGCAGAAAAACCTTTATCGCAAATCGCATTAAGAGTCGCGCGCAATATTTGTTTTCGACGCTTTTCTGCTCGATTATTCATAAAATCACCATCCTAATTCAATATATAGTAGGTATGTTTAATAACACAAATACGTTTTAAAGATAATACCACAAACACCCCGGCAGTCCAAGGAGTTAAGACTAATGTTGTTCACGTATACATGGAGTGAAACAATAAGACGGCAGGCATCATCAGCTATGACTCTTCGGGCGGTGTACAGGAAGGCGAATCACTGGGCATCATAATATTAGCGGAGATGCAAGGTGGCTTCCGTCAGAACCCATTCCCCAGTTACCTGCACAGTACGAGTCACGCCGGGAGCGGTTGGTCAACTATCTTATTCCGGTAGAAGTCCGACCGCTCGATTAATAGAGATAAGTTTGCGAACTGGATAATCTGATGCTGCCCAATCTTTTCTGAAAAGGCTTCCTGATATGTCTGCACTTGAATTGCTCCTTATGATGAACGCCCAAGAAGACTCAAGTGAATCAGAAGTAGGATTTCTTTCATAGCAAAGTATATTTTCACTTACCTATTCCTGTGTACTCACTTAGATAATATAAAAAATCGCATTCACCCTGTTGTATGGTTGCGATTTTAGTTTATATTTAGTTAAAACTTAATCAACTCAATAGAATCCTTTTATTTCTTGGTATTGATTAAGTAATACGTCGAGTTCTTGACTACATGCAACTACATTAGCGTGCGTAAAACCAAAATGCTTTGCTCTATGGTACATAACTTTCTTTTTCAATATTATTCGCCCTAATAAGAACATTTTACTGTGCATATTTTTCATCATTCCTCTTTTTTAAAATCCAGCATTAAATCAATAGAACATATTATATCAACATATTATAACATTGGTATTGTAAAAAAATGTCGAATTGTGTACAAATGAAAAATAATTTAAATTTCTGTACTAGGGGTATCGGTTATTCAACTAAGTAACCGTTAGCCAAAACAAGGGATAAGTTTACTACATTAATCTTTCCGTCCGTAAAATCTCGATTCACATACTCAACTTGCATGCAACGCAGGTTGACATAACATACCGATTAGGAAGTAAACACCTTCAGAATTAATGATGAAATAAGGGAAATCAAAGCTTTGTTGAGAAAACTAGGAGTTAATGAACACCCTACATTTATAGTGTTCTGTGCGTGTCACTTTAGTTGGTATTTTACGCATTTAACGTTAAAACCCAGCTATCTTGAAATGAGAGGATTAGCTGGGTTTCTTCATTATTTTCGTCCAATCACCAAGCTATTCCGTGCAGCTTCTACGACTTCTGTGGTAATTGATTTCTTGAATACCATCCAGTCAAAAATGGAACCCCCTAAGACATTGCTTAGCAGAAGCTACATTTAACATTTTATAGAGAGAAGAAGTTGAACTATATCTGTTAGCAGAGTTCATTGCTTGAGAAGTCCATATCAGTCTACTAAGGTAGTTCAGTTTAAACAAACTAAAGAAGGTTATTTAAAGGCTTCGACTTGTTCGCTCATCACTTTTGTCATATTTGAAATCGTCTGTGGGTGGAGGGAAGCTCCATTTCTGTATTTTCCGCAACCTCTAGGTGTAAAGGAACACTTCTGTAATGTCTTTTTTTTACTAGAGCTTGCATGATATCTTATATAAAATGGTTCATAGGGAAGGCATCTTTTCTATGAATTGGTTGTGGTGACTTAATTCTAAAAGAAAAGGTCTTCCTTTTTCTATTTATTCATTTAAACAAGATAATTTACGCTCTCTCACTGATTCTTCCTGTGTAGATTTAGAAGTGTTAGAATTAAAAACAAGACTAACCGAATTGACACGAATAAGAAATCGTGGATTCTATAAAAGAATAAGTAAAATTTATGTAAGAGCGAAAGAAGAGGGAAAATGTTAATATAGCCGATATAATATTATAACAATGATTGTTTGTCTAAAAAAGAATGTGACAATAAAATACTGATAAATCTGATTTTTGTTCTTACAAAATTAAATTAAAGAATATTATTGTATCAATAAAAATAAAAGGTTATAGGGCAAAAGGAGGTACTAAATTGGAATATGTTTTAGATCACGTTGGAATTGCCGTTAGAAGTATTGATGACGCTCTTCCGTTTTATATTAATGTATTAAATGGTGTATTAGAGGACCGTTATACAAGTGATACATCTGGTGTTGAAGTGCACGTTGCTGTTGTCAGAACTAATGATAAAGTAATTGAATTACTGGCACCAACCAATAAGAACTCTCCAATGGCTCGGTTTATAAAGCAACGAGGAAAAGGGGTGCATCATATTGCATATCGAGTTGATGATTTGGACAAAGCAATACTCGAGGCAAGTAAAAGTGGAGTTCGTTTTCTAGAAGACACGCTACGTACTAACACACGTGGAAGAAGACTCATTTATGTAAATCCCTCATCAACTGATGGGACTTTAATTGAACTTTGTGATTATTCAAATATTTAAAGGGGGCCTAATTAGAATTATCATCAATGGTAGAAGTAAGTCGAAGAAAAACAATATGGAGAATTAACGTAAACGTTACATCAACTTTAAAGTTCTTCAACTAATGTGGAATGCATAAATAATAGTACAGAACTTAGTTACATTTAGTGCAACGGCTTACAGTGTTACAAGGTTAATTGAACTACTTATTATTATGAGCAAGCTACGAAAAAAAGATTACTTTTTAATACATGAAACGAAGGACACACATCACCGCAGGATGGCCAGTAAAAAAAGAGGATGAGCAGGGATTTTTGTCTCGCTTATCCTCTTTTTTAAAAGTAAATTTGGTTCAGACCTGGAAACCTGACCGGCTCAGAAAAAAGTCACTTGTTAGGTCTTTCTTTGCTCTCGATTTATTCCATATAAAATCCAGGGAGAGGGGAGTACGAAGGGATGGTCACTTGGTAGGGACTGTGTTGCTTCCTTGGTTAAATCCATCCAAATATAGGTTTCATACACAACATAATCAGCTAACTTTCGATATGCTGCAGCTATCGTTTCCCATAGCCCTTCCTGTTCCATTAGGTCATTCCACGGGTAGACCGTATGAAGGTAATAATGGTCTTTTAAATCGGATTTCGTAATCAGTACCCTTGTTGCAGTTTCATTTTCATAAAAGGACCACTTCATCAGCTTTTCCTCAGGAAATAATTCCTCTGAAGCAGGGAAAGCGTAATAGCATTCATATGGAAAAATAGCACCTGTTTTCACGTATAACTGATTAATCCATTTCTTCTTCCGATCAAGATCGTACACTTCCTGCCACGCACGTGCACCATTTTCAAGCGAGGAAACATTCTTTGTGGTGGCTTCCTGGAGAGTTGCAAGCTCTATAAGTCCAAGTTTTTGCAGGACACGCTGAGCTGGAAGATTTTCCTCCTGAGTATTCGCCCCGACCCACTGAATATCCGGTAGTTTAAACACGTCTTCTATGACTTGGACCATCAATTGTGAAGACAAACTGTTTCCTCTGTAGCGCTGGTCACTGCGCATTCTTCCAATCATGGCATATCGTTTCTCAAAAATCGTATATCCACCAATACTGACAAGTTTGTCACCCCAAAACAATCCATATAGTCGATTGTCGCCTGTTACGAGTTTATTGAAAATTCGTATGACGTAATCATCTTTTATTCCAGTTTCCATTGCTTCGAGATAAGACAAATCATCAATGGTTAAAAGTCGGATCAACTTATCCATTCGCTGACACTCCCTGTACGTGCTAAATTGTATGTATTTGCTTTACTATTATAAGCGTGTAGGGGTTTATTTGCATGTGATTACTAGTGAAATCAGTAATTACATAACTAGATACAGAATGTATTCCCATACTAATTACAACTTTTACTGCACAATTTATGAACCCACCATGGTTGAGAAAACATCAAAAGAATCTGAGCTAATAAAGTATATGAATATTCTCTAAAAATGGTAATATTATCATATGAGTAAGGAGGGTGTCATTTGAAGAGAAGAGTTTCAAGATTAACCTATGAGTTTCTTAAAAAGGAGTTTATTTTTCTAGAGAAAACAGGCCATTTAGATAAAGGGCAATCGAATAAATTGATTGATTTATACGAATCTCCAACAAAACAAGTGCAACCACAACTGGTTAAAATGAACGCAGTACAGATTCTATCCATCATTGGAGGTATCCTAATAGGTTTAGGCATTCTAAGCTTTGTGGCGAGTAACTGGTCAGAGCTTACGAAGACATTCAAATTTTCAATATTATTAAGTACGCTTATCGTGTTCTATGTTGTGGGCTTTACTTTAGAAAAGAAAAAACCGCATCTCTCTAGAGCCTTTTATTATATAGGGGCATTTGCATATGGTGCTGAAATATTCTATATCGGACAGATGTTTCATTTAGGTGGAAATTTAGAAGATGCCTTCTTAATGTGGGGAATCGGTATTCTGCCATTAGCGTTGTTTTTAAAAGATAAAATATTAAAAGTAGCAAGTCTAGTATTTGTTTATGCATTTATTGAAATAAAGTTTCTTTTTGCAGATGGGTTATTAGAATATGCACCTATTCTCATCATTCCAGCATTATTTGCATTTGGTTACTATTTCACGCGAAACAACATGTATGTAAAAGTGGTAAACTTCATTATTCTCTATCAATTTATTGAAATGACCTTCATGTTTGCAGATGACTGGACCAAGTATTTACCAATCGCCATTATTCCAGCACTTTTTGCACTAAATTATTTTGTAATGAATAAATCAGTTGAACTAATGATTGCAAACTTTGTTTTACTCTATCAATTCATTGCCATGCATTTTTTATTCGAACCTATATTCGAACATAACAATTTTCCTTATGTAGCTCTATTAGCGGTACCGATTCTTTTCTATATAGGACATGTAATTATGCATAAGTCACGACCATTATTCATCGTCAACTTCACATTTACACTAATATTATCAGCACTCTTATTTTATCACTTCGAGTATGAAAATTTTGCAGCCATAGCACTTTTCTACTTCACACTATGGATGCTCATAACTTATATACAACATACGGATTATAAAGATTTTATGAGGTTAACAGGGACATTACTACATTTCCCAACTGCTTTAATATTGTCAATTCCTGATGTATGGTTTCCTATGTTTTACAAGGGGCTAGGCAATTACATGGATGCGCCAGACTCCAAAGCTTTAATAGCGTCAGTTGTTTTCTCAGTCTTCTATCTAATCTATGCACTGACACTTGTTAAAAAAGAGAATCTGTTCGGAGTAGCAATTGTCTGTGTGTTCGTCTTACGTTTCTATGTAGATCTATCACTAGCATTTATGGACAAATCAATTGCTTTCATCATAGGGGGCTTATTATTACTAGGTCTAGGCTACTGGTTTGAAAAGACGCGGAGAAAGGAGATGGTTAAGAGTGAAGAATCTCTCAAAGAATAAATTATTTTTAATCTCTCTTCTTCTTCCAGTCATACTTTTGTTAAGCATGACAGTAAAACCATTGATCACAATCTATTATGGCGAAACAGTAAGGCTACAAACAGTGCCGGTAGATCCTAGTAACTTGTTCTACGGCGACTATGTGGATTTAGACTTCGAAGCGGAAAACATAGCGATTGATGTTGTCGAAAAGTCTTTACGCAAAAGACTTGAGGACAACACAACCGGTAGTTACCCTCAAGATGACTTAAAAGTGTATATACTCTTAGCATATAGTAATGAAACGGAAACCCACAAAGTTACTAGCTTAACAGTTAGTAAGCCAAAATCAGGTACCTACATTAAAGGCATACTAACCCCATACATTAACGAGGGTAAAGTGAGAGTGTCAATTCCTATTGAGCAGTACTATCTAGAGGATGACACTGGATCAAAGTTGGAAGACCAAGCACGCAAAGGGGAGCTAATAGCAACAATTAAAGTACACAAAGGATACGCAATCTTAAGGAGTGTAGATTAATTTCTGTTATTTAAAACTCAACTTAATCTGGATTGATATCAAAATTTAACATGGCTGACACCAATTAAGAAGGACGCACATGACGCGGCACGATTCGACATAGTAAAAGAGGATGAGTGAAGGCTTTTGCCCCGCTCATCCTCTTTTGTTATTTAGGTTATATTGCTTCAGATTGAGTTCGAGTGCGCCCTAAAAACATGATAGATTAATTGTCAATCAATTACTATAATGATTGTGAATTTGTAGTTTAAATTCGCCATTGCAGTCACTTGACTATTATATCCTTCAACTCAAAAATTATAAAAGAACTATCGTTTGAATAAACACCTGCACTAGAAAATAAAATGCGATAGCAAATTTCAAATTGAAGCGGAGTCCATTTTTTATGCCACTGAGTCCATTGACGCTGCTTAAAATAATAACCGGCATGACAAAAGGCGATAGAATAATTGAAATGACGCTTCCAGAAGTGATGGCTAGCACAATCAATTCAGGTGGATAAGGCAGTTCAACTCCATTTAATATCCCCGCTACTAAGACGATGACAGGCAACGGGCCTAACCCAATGAATCCAAGGAAAATAACGATAAATGGAATCAAGAAAAGAATATTGATTACCGGCACGATATCAGTCAAAAAGTTCATGCCACCAATCACGTAAAGTCCGACAGTAGTCTGATTCAAGGAATAAATTAGTAAGCCAGCCGACAGTAAAATACTGAATTGCTGAGCCTGTTTTGCAATCCCTTGAGACAAATAGAATGTATTATTAGTAAGGAAACTCTTTTTTCGTCTTTTGATGAGAAAGTAAAGACAAGTCCAAACAAGAATAACCATTGGAATGACCAGTAAAAATTCCAGTCCTGAAATTTCATGGGCAAGAAAAATCGTTCCAAACAGTGAGATAAAAAGGAAAATAAATTCTGCTACATCTCGATTCCAATAGCCTGGATTGCGAGAGTTTTTTACTGCTTTGTCAATTTCCAACTGTAAAGTTGTTGTAAAATCGGCGTTGTAATCCTTTTCCTTAAAGTAGGAAAAAGCAACAGCAAGCAGTGTTCCAGCAAACGCGAAAATGAAGCCCAACAGCATCGACTTCCAAAGAGTTGCTCCAAGTGCCTCTACAGCAAAGATAAAACTTGGAATACTAATGACCCACATTGTAGATAAAGCAAAGCCACGCAAAATGGCGGTTCCTTTAAAGTTTTCCCATGCTTCATCTTTATGTTCACTCAAAAAAGAATCGATAAAACGATACATCATCGGTACTGCTCCGAATAGCAAAAAGTGAGAAATTACTTGTGTCATAGCCATCAATCCAAAATAAAAACGTTGGCTTTTATTAAGCAGGTTATGGAAAAAGCTCATAATTTCTTCTATATATGGCTCTTCTTTTAATACCCAACTGATCATTGGCACAATGAGCAATAGTCCAATTAATTCTCGCATTTGTGTTAATCCTTCAATTAAATCGTTCCACATTGAATCACTAGTAAAAAACAGCACAAGTAAAGACATTATTATCAAAAATAGCTGCAGTTGAAAATTTTTCACTGGCAATAACCAATAGGCAAAAATCAAGGTAAGGAAGCCGAAAACAGAAAGCAAAAAAACGAAAAAGGCAGCATCATCATAGAAATATGTAATGAAGTGCAATAAAGCATAAAATGATACGGAAAAGGTAAATCCTCTAGCTGCGAATAATTTCAAATGGGATCCTCCTCTTACTAAGCCTTTCCGCTTTTGTTTTCTATTTTACACCTTATTGTACAAGCAATGAATTAAATTGTTCTAAAATCATAAAATCTTTAAAAGACAAGAGTTTATAATTTCAAGACTTGCAACTATCATCATCAGGGATTTCGGAAATTACAGACGACACACAAATGACTCTATTCACAGTTGAAGGAATCTTAAAAGCTGAAAATAGAGGAATGTCAAAAGGGGTTTGTCATCCTCCGTCAGTCGTATCAGATGGCTGCTGAAACAGGGGAACCCAAGAATCGAAGAATATGAATGGGTTTATGATGGTTGGCTGCTGGGGTAAAAAGAACTTCATGCAAGGAGAGCTCCTGGAAATACTTGTTTATTTCGCTCTTTCAAGCGGGCAACATGGGACTATAGATGAACAGCAAGGACTGTGGCGGGGTTATGCGGGTTGCGCCTACAGGAATATTTTATGAAAAATCACTTGCTTTTAATATGGCAGTAGAGTTTGCTGCTCTCACTATGGACATCCATCGGGTTATCTTTAAGCCGGGGTTCTATCATTTATGATTTCTTCTATTATAAAAGGTCAGAACATTGAACCCGCGGTCAAAGATACACTAATGGAGCTTGAAAGACATAAAAATCTTGAGAGTGCGGAGAAAGCATTGAGAAGGCTCTGGAGCTTTCTCACAATGATATTTCTGATACTGAGGCGATTACACAAATTGGTGAGGGGTGGGGTGGGGGAGAAGCACTAGCGATTTCAATTTATTGTGCATTGAAGTACAGGGGGGATTTTAAGAAGGCATTAACTACAGCAGTAAATCATAGCAGGGACAGCGATAGTACTGGTGCTATAACGGGTAATATTCTCGGATTTTTTTTGGGTTTGAACAGTATTCCTTCTGAATGGGTAGAGAATGTTGAATTGAGTGAGAGTATTCTACAAATTGCTGATGATCTGCTAATAAAGCATCAAGATACTCAAGAATGGTGGGAGCGTTATCAGTGTTATTAAGAGGTAGTAGAAATACAGGAGCGGCAGAAATTGCATCTTCGGCCGCTATTCATTTTTAAACCAGAAGCTTCACTTCACATATATAAACTAGCTAGAAAAATGCCGAGATTTTCTTGATATATTTCATAAAATTGATCAATCGGTAAAGGATTTATTCCTCTACCTAATTCGATAGTGAATCCCGGTCTTCGCCATTCTTGGATAAACCAATCTTTATAGCCAGCATAGCTATCGACATATTGAATAGGGAGGTAACCGCTCACTCTAGAAAATTCATTTACAATCGTTTCAGACTCTGTTGGTTCAAGCCCTTGGAAGCCCCAATAAATCTCTTTTCCTTGTGTATGGTATGTTAAAGCACGACCAAAATTTGATTCTGTTGTTAAGTTCGCGATAGCGATTGATTCTGGCTCTGTTAAAGGACTTTCTCCTGGAAAGTCTCTTGGTGAAGGCTTAGTAGGTCTCCCTTGAGCTTCTTCTTCCCAAAGAGCTGGGAATTGATTATTTAAGTCAACACCTCGTATATTTGCTTTCCATCCGGAAAAATCCATACTGCCATTATTGATGGCTAATACATCACTGCGAAACGGCTCCTCATCAGGGGCACCGTTAATCACTAAATCGACACCATCAGGATTAATCATAGGTACAATCGATAAAATAACAGAATCATAAAAAGGGGATATATCAAGTCCTCTTATGTCTTCTGAATTTGTTAGTGCTAACAAATATTGATTTAATGTTTGCATTAATATAGGTGTCGTCATCCATTCATTTGCATGGATTGAACCATTCAAGTGTACTCTTTTTTCTCCACGACCGATTCGTAACTCAGTAATTTCCTTCGCCATAACTGAACTTCCTATTGAACGTGCCCATACAAACGGATAAATCTCAATGAGATGACGAATATCATTCATTAACGCACTGTAAGTATAATTTCTATTTCCTTGAACGATTGAACTCTGTACTCTAAAAGGAACATTAATGGACTGTCCAATCTTTAGGGAGTTAGGGGTTATTGTTGGGTTTAAAATATAGAGCGTATTAATATTGAAACCTAATTGATTAGCGATCCCCCACAGGGAGTCTCCAGGTTTAATGGAAAAAAAATTAACGTAATATCCTGGTATTCGAATATTTTGACCTACTTGTAACTTGGATGGATTTACATCTGGGTTAGAATCCGCAATCAATTTTAGAGGGATATTAAAAAGCTGGCTATAACTCCAAAAGTTATCGCCTTGTCGTACTTGAATATTCATTCCTTATATCTCCCTTATTAGAAGTTATTAATAAATGTATGATGTAAAAAGTGAGATTATCATTTAGTCGTTAAGGAAAAGTGAGATTGTTTCATTTGAATGACTCATCGTTGGAGGGTGGCAACCAATATGAAGGGAAAGTTTACAAAGAAACGAAGGACGGACTTTCATCGGAGGCCACAAAAAAGAGACGAGAGGTTGCCTGCTCGTCTCTTTTGCATTTAAGGTTATGGTACAAGTGGTTGTGTTCGTAAGACGAACTGTAAACTTGATTGGTAAATTTCAATCGACTCACTACTAATAAGTGGGTATACGCATTTCAATCCGTAAGGACATTAATTTATTGGGTGCTTTTCTCAACGGGAACTTGAAGTTCAGTTAACCAGTCATCTTCGTTGTCTTTATTCCAAATGCCATCAATGTAGCTTTCTCTCGGGTCACCGCTAACGGAGAAGTTATTGTCCTCAATCCATTTAAACACATAGGAATATGCTTCGCTAAGTTTACTGTAGGATCCTTTATGTAGGACAGTTACGGCCTGGTCACTTTCAATTTTTTTGAATGTAATTGAGTCAGTTTCAACTCCAAAGTGGTCTACTGCCTCACAGAATTCTACATGAAAATCCTTTTCTTTATATTCACCATCCAGATAGACGATAAAGGAGTACTCAGGTTTGGACAGCTTCATTAACGGGTTTGCGGCCATCACTTCCACTCCGAGGGCTGGAATTAACTCGAAGTAGTCGTCATAACTAGAGATGTGCATTTTTTTCGAGTAAACGATGCATTCGGGTAAATCTTTGATTACTGCCTGATAACTCATAGTAAAACCCCTTTTAAGTTCGTTCTTATAGTTTTTGATACGAGAGAGCTTGTCAGCGAAGGCCATTATTTCTCTCTCTAGTTCAGCTTCTTTTTTGTCGAGGATCTGATGAAGATTATTCCGGCCTTTCACCGACGAGATGTCGTCAATCGAAAAGCCCATCTGCTTCAAAGCGATAATCTGATGAAGCTGGATTAGCTGTTCGGAAGTGTAGTATCTGTAGCCATTGGTCACATCGATGTGGTCCGGTTGTAAAAGCCCAACTTCATCGTAATACCTGAGTGTTTTGATGGTCGTTTTTGAAATCTTAGAAAATAATCCAATTCGATACATTTACTTGACCTCACATTCTCTCGTTCTGTTCAATCATAAGTACTCCCCTAACTGGAGGGTCAACATTAATTTAACTAGTTTATTGTGAGCTATGAATTATTTGCCATGAAGACCTTCATGACCTTTTGTACATTAGTTTAGCTGCTACAAATTGTATTGGAAAGTGCTTCGGTAAACTTGAAATTAAAAGTAAGGGAAACATTTAAGGGTTGTTAACGGAAAAAATGACAGGAATATGAATGAAAACCTGTTTGTATGAAATACTAGGTAAGTCAATTTACTTATACTACATGAATAATCAATTATTGTGACTAAAACGAAGATGGAGTAAGATTGCAATTAGTGCACGTGTCTTTCTATTATAAGCTTATTAAACCAAACATAAGTAAGGAAAAGTGGTTTTAAAAAGCTTATTAGTGGTATTAAAGGAAATAGGAAAACTTGAGTGTAAAAAGATATGGAGGGGAAAGTAATATGGAAAAAATAGAGGTTGGTAACATATTTACGTTGATTGATGATAAAGACGAGGAACAAGAAATTGAAGTACTTGGCTTGTTAAGCATCGATGAGATAGAATACGCTGCTGTCAGTTTCGCAGAAGAATCTCAAGAAGAATCGGAAGAAGACATTGATGTCTTCTTTTTAAGAGTTGAAGAAGATGAGGAATTATCTATTATCGAGAGTGACGAGGAATTTGAAAAGGTATCCTTGGCATTTCAAGAAGCACAAGAAGCACAAGAAGAGTAAAATGTTGATCTGAAATGATGCCGTTTTCCGTTGAAAAGAAAAATACTAAAAAGAGACCCTCAAAGTGTACGCTAATTTGAGGGTCTCTTTGTGAATTTAGTCTAATTCATTACCTGCAATGGTTAGAGGGGAGGGGAGAGAAGATCGTACACTTCAACAAAATTACCTACAGAAAAATAGAGTCGAGCCGTGGCAGTGCTCAACTCTATTTTTCTTTAGTTATGGTGCTACAGGTTGCGTTCTAAAGCGACTCTATATCTCAAATTAAAGATGAGTTAAATGTAGGAATAATATAAAATGAAATTATTAATTAACTCTGTATTTATCTTGGTTCATGTCCCGAAATTGCAGGGGTATTGCCTCATTTTTTAATCTCATTTTAAAAACTCACGGTGAATCGCTTCCCCAACATTAATTCCAGATAAAATAGCACTTTCAACTCGCGTTCGGCCGCTAGTGTCCTGCTCAGTCAAAAAACTGTCGCCCGCAAGGAAAATAGGTAAGTTTTCAAGCTGCATAAACGGCTTTTTATATACATGAGTTGCTTCTGCATAGCGCCAACGCTTAAGCTGTTGACCCACGATGAGTGATGTATCAATCACATCATGTGTTAGTGCGGCAAAGATTTGTTCAAGCACTGTTTCGTCTTGCTGCTCAAAATATTTCGCACTCCAGTCTCCAGTCATATAAACTGATAGAATAGGACAAGCAGAAATACCTTTTTGGTCATTAGCTATAATCTTATCAATTCCAGGTGGTAATCCTTCTGAAACGATACCATCTTTTTCAATCGATAGTGGTTTAATAAGAGTGAGTAGGGCGACAAAGCATGGTTTAAAGCTTGAAGCAGAGAGCGTTTCTTTCAATTGATTAGATAAGATGAGTGGAGATTCTTGAAGCAATTGAAGCGCTTGTGGAACTGGAGCTGTAATCACAACAGCGTCGCTGAAATAGGCATTGCCATTTTGAGTCGTGATGGTTACCCCTAGTTCACTTGACTTCACTTGAAGAACTTGTTCTTCAAGCTTAATATTCAAGCCCTTAGCAAGATTTTTGACAAAAGAATTCATTCCATCTGTTCCCGAATATCTTGGAAAGTCATCTCCAAACCAGCGTTTGATCAATTTTTGCTCTAGCCATTCGTTCGTCAATGTTTGTAATTGTGGAGAGCGCACAGTGAAGAACTGAGCTCCGTGATCAGCACGTCCATTTCCGATTCTTCTAGTAGCCATGCGTCCACCGGTACTTCGACTTTTTTCTATAATCGTAGGATTGTGGCCTAGTTCAAAAAGTGTTCTAGCAGCAAAGATACCACTAAGACCTCCACCTATAATTGAAATATTCATAGTATGTAAATCTCCTCTCGTTAACCTATGTTCCTATTTTAAACTTTTTTTAATCGTTGAACACTTTCTGGCTCTAAAAAAGTCGATAAAGTTAATAATCGATACCTAAAACAGTGTGAAAAACGCTATGTAATGGATTAGTAGTTTATTATATTTATTCCTTTTTATCTTAGTGTGGTTGTAGGGGAACGACGGACGCAGTCACACTAAAGGATTGCTTACATAAAAAGAGGACGATCGGGGGCTTTTGCCGCGCTCGTCCTCTTTTTCCTTTAGGTTAGGTAATGGCGCTAAGAGTTGCGTATAAAAATAACCCGGAATTCTGTTCGATAAGTTTAAAAGGTCGATCTTGATACACATTACATTTCATCTTCTATATCAGTGTAATATTGCTTGTCCATGCTCCTTTTTACAAAACTTATTAATGACGCTAAAATGAATCCTATGATACCAATAACATATGATAATGTAATTTCTCCACCAGTAATGCTAACTAAATATTGAAATAATTGAAAACCTACAACTCCCCAAGCTACTGAAAATATGACAATAAGCAAATGATTAAGACGAGTATAAAATAGAATCATTGAAATAATAAAAGTAACAACAAACGTTGCAATTACATTTAAGTTAAATTTCTCAACACCAATCCATGTGATAAAACCACATAATATTAATAATAGTTCAAATGTATTACAATTGGAAAACCTTTTACTCTCTTGATAACTACCTTTTTTAAATCCCATTGAGCTCATTATTCTCCTCCTTTTTTACTGCTTCCTATTATCTATGTTAATAGGTCTTCTATTATTCCTTTTATACAATATAGAACTAGCGACTTATCTATCGATTTAAAATTAAGTTAGTAATACTGATAGTGACTGAACTTGTATCTTCATTTAAGTAATCGGTCGATATGAATCGGAAGATAGTAGGGAAGCGATGGACGTAGGATTGGAGTGAGAAAAAGAGGAAGAGCAAGGGCTAAATGGAACAATTAAGTTTCAAATGAAATCAGGTATATGCTCCACGATGTCAGAACCTTAACCTGGAAATTAGAAAAAGTCGAAATATTTGAGAGATTTCGACTTTTATTATTGTCTTCCCGTGAAAGATTGACTATTTTTCATGTCTATCTAAGAGAAATTCAAATTTCTTTCACTGCGATGCCATCATTGAGGTTAATCTTCAGCTTATACGAACCAATATTGACGCCTTTTGTACTCAAGTTTAAAAAATACTGGTAATCTGTTGAATCATATCTGAATTTATTTCCAGTAGATGCTAAGCATATGTCATCAATATAACTATATACTACTCATCATTAATATTTTTTTATGATACGCATTATAACTATTCCATTTCATAATAAAATAATCCTGCCTTTTAATCTTAAGGCTAGTATAGTGATTATGGATATAACTAAAGTTATAGCTTACAAAAATTTCTCTTTCTTTTTATCGGAGAATTTACCGTATTACAGTTATTCCAATCATTCCAAAATCTCTATTTTTCTAGTGATTTATAACAGAACCACCAATCCAAACATTGAATATCGCCTTGTTTCGCTTCCTCTAAACGCTTCTCTACAGCCATCACATTTCGTGGGGGTGGAATGATGACTTTATCACCTAAGTAAGCGTTTTGTGGCCAGTCTACTGGAGTAGCCACTTTAAATTCTGCAGCAACTTGCAATGCACGAACAACTCTCAATATTTCTTCGATGTTTCTACCTACCACAGGAGGGTAATTCATCATTAATTGGATAGTCCCTTGAGGATCTATGATATAGACTGTTCTAACAGTTGAAGACCCTAGCTCTGGTGATATCATACCTAATCTCAGAGCCACTTTCCCAAGCTGATCTGCAATGATTGGGAAAGTAATCAAGACATTAAAATTATCCCTAATCCATTCAATCCATTTCATGTGAGCAAAAACATCATCTAATGATAATCCAATCAATTCCGTGTTCAACGCTGTAAATTCTTCACTTCTTCTTTGAAACTCTACAAATTCCGTTGTGCATACAGGCGTAAAGTCTCCTGGATGTGAAAACAACACAAACCATTTTCCTGCGTAATCACCAGGTAACATCTTTTTACCTAACGTAGTTTCGACCTCTACAGTAGGGAATTTTCCCCCTAAAAGAGGTGCACAATCTTGCTCCTTCATACTCAATATTTCCTCCTCGTATGTGAACAGATTCTTAAATATGTATATGCACGCAAGTATCCTTAGGTGAAAGACAAAAATTTTACGA
The DNA here is from genome assembly GCF_000297555.1 of Paenisporosarcina sp. TG-14. Classification (NCBI taxonomy): domain Bacteria; kingdom Bacillati; phylum Bacillota; class Bacilli; order Caryophanales; family Caryophanaceae; genus Paenisporosarcina; species Paenisporosarcina sp. TG-14. Next base: position 10,296 of record NZ_AMGD01000041.1, on the reverse strand, counting down.
ATCAAATCGAAAAGTTCAGAGAAAACACTTAACAAACTAGGAGCAAACTGATGATATTTGTATGAAAAGATTTTTTTCTTCTATTATAACTAAAAATGTGAGGTGTTCTATAAGGTTGAGGGAAGTTAATCCTATAAATTGTGGAGATTCATAAAAATAAAAGTCTCTATCAAATTATCTGCACTAATTCTCCATACTTTGGGTGTAGTCTTTAGTTAGTAATTAAATGGAGGTGTGTAACTATGATAAAAAGATTAATCCAGTTCATTAGCATTGCCTTATTCATTTTAATACTTGGTGCATGTTCAAATTCAATGAATGGCATGAATTATAATAATATGAATATGGATGAGGAACGAGAAGTAACATCTGAAGATACAACGACTAAGGGATTGCAACAAACCGTCTCCACAGAAAAAATAGAATTAAATGAATTCACCCTAGTTGCACAAGAACGTAAACACACATTAACAGAAGGAATAGATATACAGGCATGGACTTTCAATGGTTCGGTTCCAGGTCCAGAGATTAGAGTTCAAGAAGGGGAAGAAGTCAAAATAATCCTTAAAAATGAATTGAAAGATCCTGTTACAATTCATTGGCACGGTATTCCTGTTCCAAATAATATGGATGGAATACCTGGAGTAACAATGAATGCAGTACAACCTGGGGATAGTTTTATATATGAGTTTAAGACTACTGTTCCAGGAACATATTGGTACCATTCCCATCAAGATGGAGTTAATCAATTAGACAAAGGACTTTATGGTTCATTTATTATTGAGGGTAAAAATGACGAGGAAGTCGATAAAGACTACACACTAGTATTAGATGAGTGGATGAGTGACACTGACTCCGATCGTTTTAGAATGGGACATGACATGGGTAACATGTATGATATATTTACTGTAAATGGAAAAAACGGAAAAGATGTTCTTCCTTTACTTGTAAATGAAGGTGATAAAGTGAGACTACGTCTAGTTAACGCTGGTTTTATGTCCCACAAGATTCACTTACACGGTCATGAATTTAAAGTAACCGGTACAGATGGTCAAGAAATTAATGATCCAGAATTAATAAAAGATCAATTAATATCAATAGCACCGGGTGAACGGTATGACATTGAATTCACCACAGATAACCTGGGTGAATGGCTTCTAGAGTCTCATGGTGATATGGAAGGTACTGATGGAATGAAAGTGCCTATCAAATATGAGAGCTTTGATGGAGCTTCAACAGACAAATCAAATCAACAGGAAAAACTGAAACTATTCGATTTGACATCTTATGGCAAGGAGGGAAGCGGGGGATTTACATTAGATCAAGAATATGACTTGTCTTATACGATGGACCTGAATACGGGGATGTCTTCACGCGGTATGGTATACACCATCAATGACAAGACTTTCCCCAAAACAGAAAACATTAAAGTAAATGAAGGGGATCTCGTAAAAGTGAAACTAGAGAACAACTCAACGATAGATGATCACCCGATGCATTTACATGGACACTTCTTTCAAGTACTAAGTAAAAATGGAAAACCAGTCCAAGGGTCACCGATTATTAAAGATACATTGAATTTGAAACCTGGGGATGAATATGTTGTAGCTTTTAAAGCAGACAACCCTGGTAACTGGTTGTTCCACTGTCATGATTTACATCACGCGAGTGCAGGAATGGTAACGCAAGTAACTTACGATGGATTTAAGCCGCAGTTCACCCCTAATCCTAATGCCAATAACCAGCCAGAATAGTCGCATTTGTTAATGAAATAGCCTTTACTATTCAAACAATAATGACAAATAGGGTTAATTGTCTCAGATGTTCGAGAAATCTTTGTGTTATATTTGAGCTCACTTTTATAAATTAATTTTACCTAAAGGGCAAGTCTAAAGCTTTAATAGGGGGATCTTTAAGATGAAAACCACTATGCATTATAAATGCATAGTGGTTTTTATGTTTTGGTACTTATATGTCCAATAACTTCGTATGAATTTGGGTTTCTTCTATTAAGAAGAAATCTTAAATCCAATTATTAAATACTGATTTATTCTAAGATGCCATTTTTCTGCATATTTCAGCACATGAACGGCAAATCTTAGCACATTCTTGGCAATGATCATCTTTGAATTTTTCGCATTCAACAGCACACGCTTCGCAAATTGATGCACAAAGTGCGCAAAGTGCTTTTGAATTTGCACTGTTTCTAGCCATATACCCTGCTGCTTCAAAGCAAATGTCAGCACAGTCGTGTAAGTGTTGCAAACATGCAATTCTTGCTTGAACATCTGGTTCCTGCAAGCAGGCCGTATTGCATTCTTCACATGCACGGGCACAGCGCAAACATTCTTCGATGCATTGATCCATCGTTGTTGGAGTAGTTGAAAGAATCCCCATTTAATCCATCTCCTTATAAATTTTTTTGTACTAACATATTGTTTCCAACCAATCCATTTTTTATTCTTCTCAATTGTTCTACCACGGAGAGTGCTCCAAAACTTTAAATAGTATTTTAAAAATAGTCGATTGGAGGATTATATGATTTTTTGTAATTTACTTAATAGTGAAATTATTACTGTTAAAATACTTTGATTACAAACGGATAGACTGTGACTGCTCCATCAAATTTAAATTCAGCCCATAATTTATATAATCCCGGCTTATCAAATTGTGTTTGAAACAATGTACTCTCATCTGAAATGGGGTGAACATGAATAAATTTTTCTACTTTTTCATCAATAATTACCACATGACCTAATGCTCCTAAGTAAGGTTCAGCTATAGCGTTTTTGATGTTAAAATTAAGTTTAATATCCTTTCCAGTCTCAAATGAATCATGCTGGAATTCAACTATTACCCCGTTAATCTCTTTTCTCCCTTGTTCATCTATATTTAAACCAGTACTCATGTTATGACGAGTATCAATGTTATCACCTGTTGGCACCGAAATCCCTTTAATAGTGTAATTTTTCCTTTTAGGTTTAATGTCCACAAAAGCCTTATATGAGTGACCTGTTAATTCAATATCGATTTCGAATGCTTGATTATTCTTTTGAACAGGGTGTAGGTGGAAATATTCATTTAAATCTTCACTTACAATAATAAGGTGTAGTAGTTTCTCATGATTAAGCTCTAATTCCGGTCCATTTCTCTCATCATCTTCTAAATACAATTTAATGACATTATTTTGATAAGAAATAGTTACCTGAATTTCATTTTCCACTGTTGTATCTAGATGATTTTTATGATGTTGTTCCATCACACATTCCTCCAATTTTATTTAATAGTTATTAACGCATCCGGACATAGTTTCTTTTGACGTCTGAGGATGACATTCATCTTCTGCATCCTTTTTAACAGAAATCCATTTCCCACGTGTGAACTGTATAGTTAAGACCACGGCTCTAAAAGCAATATCTATCCCAATTGCTATCCACACACCGAGAAGTCCCCATCCAAGTTGTATTCCTAGTACATATACAAGTAATGTTCGAATCATCCACATGCCGACTGCTGTCAGATACATGGGGAACTTAGTATTATTTGCTCCTTGAAATGCGCCAGTAAGAATAAGTAGTAAAGCGAGGAATGGTTGGAAGACACCTGATACTTTTAAGGAGGTTCCTATATTTTCAATTACCTCAGCATCATTTGTAAATATGCTGCCTGCCCAGTCTCCTAGAGTAAAAAGCAGTACGCCTATAATAGTCATTAAACCAATACCGATCGCTGTACAAAGAACTGCATATTTCTTTGCTTCACCTATGTTTCCGGCACCAATTTGCTGTCCAACAAGAATGGTTGCTGCGGTCGCAAAACCGTAGCCAATCATATAGGAGAACACCTCCACGTTACCAGCGATTTGATGAGCTGCAAAAACATTTGTACCAAGTGCGACAACGAATCCAAAGTAAACGATTTGTCCAAGCCTCATGACTAGCCTTTCACCAGCAGCAGGGCCACCGAGAGTTACTAATTCCAGTATGTGTTGTTTATCTGGTTTCCAATAATCCTTCCTAAAAGCAAGAACAGGAGAGCGCTTTATATAAGAATAGAGAGCGAGGCTACCAATAATTCTTGAAACAACAGTTGCTATTGCGGCTCCCGTAATGCCCATTTCTGGAATTATCCAGAATCCGAAAATTAAAATATAGTCCAACACACCATTAACTATGTTAATTAAAATACTGGCTTTCATTGGAGCACGTGTATTACCAGCTCCTCTTAAGACCGCACTTAGTACAAACATTAATGACATAAATACAGAGGGAATTGCTACGATTTTAAAGTAAATAACCCCTGCCTCTAGCACATTATCTTCGATTCCCATAAACTTTAATAATGGTTCTGCAAAGAACATAGTCATAATTCCAGTCAATATGCCAAACAAAATAGCCAATATAACCGATTGTTGTGCAATATGTCGGGCTTTTTCTGGCTGTTTCGCTCCAATAAAATTTGCAATCCGTACATTAGCTGCAACGCCAATTGCCATAAACAAAGCAAAATAAATGGCTAGCAAAGCATTAGTGACACCAACTGCTGAAACTTCAGCAAGACCAATTTTCGATACAAAGTAAGTATCAACAAAACCGAGAATCGTCTGAAAAAAATTTTCTATCACTGCTGGCATTGCCAGCACTAAAATAATCTTAATTTTATCCTTTGTGTTTTCTGAATTTGGTATGGTTACATCATTATTTTTCACGATAATCCCCCCAAGATTGTTAGTGTTCCCGTTAATAAATTCCTTAATCTTTAGTGAGATCATTTATATATTTAAGAAGAAAGTATTTTTCATAGGATTCACTCAATTTTGAAAAGAATAGGTCGAAAGACGCCTTAAATAGCAAATACTATTCGGTAGAAATCGAAATGGAGTTTGATTTGGTAAAGTGTAATTACTAAATAAGGGAAGAAAAAGACACCTATACTATGGATCTTCATCATTTCTCTTAACGGTTCTCAATTTACATAGTTAATTGTAGAGAGTTGTTTTTTCTGTAAACGAAAAAGAGATTATGCATTTTAAAATGGACTTTGTAAAGGACATTTTGATAAAAACTCTAGGCAACTTGAAGAAGATGTTGTCTGTATTTTGCAGGTGGCATCTTTTTTAAATTCCATTGCCCACGATAATGATTGTAATACGTCATATAACTTTTCACTTCTAGTCGTATTTCTTCCAGGGTCTTACAATTCCTTTAATTCCGTTTCTTCTTTAAAATGACCAAAGAATGAATCTTGTAGCGTGTTATTCCAACAGTTACAACGACGTGACATCGATTAGCCTAACTTCATTTTCTTCACAAGTTTCTGGTAGGTTGAATTTGTATAATGATAGCCTTGATCCAAATAAGAGTAGGAATGAGGAAGGAAAGGAGTACTTTTATAGGTAATTGTAATAAATTGTTTACAAATTAAATTAATTAATATACTATTAAACCAATTAGTTGAATAGAATGGTTGTGAATTTATGAAGCATAGGGAGTTCAAAGATTTTATTTATAGTCATTTCACTAAAGTAAGTAAGGCTTTTTCAAGTCCGAAAAGGTTTGAATTATTGGATTTATTATCACAAAGTCCAAAAACAGTTGAAGTTTTGGCAAAGGAAACCACTATGAGTGTAGCCAATACTTCTAAGCATCTTCAATCCTTATTGGAATCAAAATTGGTTACATTTAAAAAAGAAAAAAATTACGTGATTTATGAATTAGCGGATGAAAGTATTGATAGTATCTTATCGAGTATTAAGGTACTTACGGAGAAGCAGATGATTGAAGTTAAACATACACGAGTTGATTACATTTCAAAAGCTTCTGAAATAGAAGCAATATCTATTGAAGATCTTTCTTCATATTTAGAACAAAATAATTCACAACTGATTGATGTGCGACCAAAAAGAGAATATGAAGCAGAGCATATACCTAGGTCAAAATCTATTCCAATTACTGAATTGAAAGCAATGTTCGCGTCACTTCCAAAAGATAAAACAATCATCGCTTACTGTAGAGGACCATATTGTATATATGCTACTGAAGCTACAGAATTTTTAAAAGAGCAAGGCTATACAGCTTATTTATTAGAAGCAGGCGTTCATGAGTGGAAGCAATTAAATCAACTTAATTAAATTTTTAATCTATGTTTAACGATGTTCTTCATAGATCTTATGATTTTATTAAAAGGAAAAAGATTAATCAAGGTCATTAAAGGGGAAAATAACCTAATATTATTAAGGCTTTTCTTTACAACGGAGGAATAAATATGGATACTGTGAAATTAGGAATAAAAAATAATATTGTCCTATTTTCGTTATTAATCATTATCAATCTATTCGTAGGATTTATGGTTGGATTGGAGAGAACCATTCTTCCTATTATTGGTGAAGAACATTTTGGTTTGACATCTGTAAGCGCTGCTCTGTCTTTTATTATTAGTTTTGGTTTTTCAAAAGCAATAGTAAATTATTTTGCTGGACAAATTGCTGATAAAATTGGCCGGAAACGAGTCTTACTACTAGGTTGGGGTATCGGTTTGTTTGTCCCAATACTTGTAATCTTTGCACATGCATGGTGGGTTATTGTCTTTGCTAATGTATTACTAGGTATTAACCAAGGTTTGACTTGGTCCATGACGTTAAATATGAAAATTGACTTAGCCAAAAGTAACCAAAGAGGTTTCGCTGTAGGATTAAATGAGTTTGCTGGTTATGTAGGGGTTGCCTTAATGGCTGTGATTTCAGGTTATATTGCTTCAACCTATTCCTTGAGACCAGAACCATTTTACTTGGGAATTGTTATTGTAATAATTGGATTTTTATTATCTTTATTTGTTAAAGACACGAATAAGCACTTACAAATAGAGGCACAAAAAAAGAAAAAGTCTGATGTTATTAGTTCAAGAGAAGTATTTAAAAGGACTACTTGGACGGATAAAAACTTATCTAGTATTAGTTTTGCAGGCCTTTCAACAAATTTAAAGGATGGAATGTCGTGGGGTCTATTTCCATTCTTTTTCATATCTGCAGGATTAACATTCAATCAAATAGGTGTTATTGTAGCTATTTATCCAGCTGCATGGGGGTTTTTTCAACTATTTACTGGTGCGTTAAGCGACCGTATTGGCCGGAAGTGGTTAATAGCTAGCGGGATGTGGGTTCAAGCTTTTTCCCTTTGGTGGATATTATTTGTTGATATCTATGCCTTATGGATTGTGGGAGCACTAATGCTAGGAATTGGGACAGCCATGGTTTACCCAACTTTTGCAGCAGCAATAAGTGATGTCGCCCATCCAGAGTGGAGAGCTTCATCAATGGGAGTATTTAGATTTTGGAGAGACAGTGGCTATGCATTTGGCGCATTGTTAGCAGGCGTATTAGCCGATATGCTTAATATTAGTTGGGCGATTGGATTAGTAGCGATTTTACCTTTACTAGCAGGCGTTGTGATTGCAACTCGAATGAAAGAAACGCTAGAATAAATTCTATAAAAATATAATTTAAACGATGGTAACATGTACCAAATTGGAAGAATTTCATGTAATAGAGAATATAAAGCGGAATTTTCACACCCTGCAGGGTATATTGATTGACTTGTAGAATGGGGAACTTAAAATGAAATAGTAGTTATGCACTCCTTTGTATACATTGAAAATCATGAAAATATTTTGGGATTTTGTATTAGTTAGGAGGATATAATGATCACAGTAATTACTGAATATATAAAAACATATCCTTGGAGAAGAGGTCTGAGTAGTGTCGCAGAAACCTGATAATCCAGTCGTAAATAAAAGTCAACCAGACTGGGTGAAGAGTTACGTTGATTCTCCAGAAAAGCAACAAAAGCTATATCGACGGACGTTATTAATTGTTGTCATTTCACAAATTTTTGGAGGAGCAGGACTTGCAGCAGGTATAACTGTTGGGGCACTTCTCGCTCGGGATATGCTAGGAACTGATAGTTTTGCAGGAGTTCCCGTTGCACTGTTTACTCTTGGTTCTGCTGGGGCTGCGCTAATTATAGGGCGACTATCTCAACGTTTTGGACGTCGTTCAGGACTCGCGACAGGATTCTTGGCTGGCGGTATTGGCGCAATCGGAGTAGTGATAGCAGCATTAACCAATAATATTTTCCTGCTTTTTGCTTCACTGCTAATCTATGGTTCCGGAACTGCAACAAACTTACAAGCGCGCTATGCAGGGACTGACTTAGCAAGTTCTAAGCAGCGAGGAACTGCCATTAGTATAGCAATGGTATCAACCACATTCGGTGCTTTTGCGGGTCCAAACTTGGTTGGTGTAATGGGCCGCTTTGCTACGTCAATCGGTGTTCCTTCTTTAGCTGGTCCGTTCATTTTAGCGGCCGCAGCCTACATTATTGCCGGATTGGTCTTGTTAGTCTTACTTCGTCCAGACCCTCTTACGGTTGCACAAGCCATTGCAGATGAGCAGAAAACAAGTGATATTAATCTTCTTAATGCGGATTCTAAAACACTTGAAATCAACAAACGAGGAATCATTTTAGGAGCCTCGGTAATGGTCATTACTCAAATAGTCATGGTTGCCATTATGACTATGACACCCGTACATATGCTAAATCACGGACATGATTTGAGTGATATAGGGTTGGTTATCGGCATCCATGTCGCAGCTATGTATCTCCCATCCCTTGTGACAGGAGTTCTTGTTGACAAGCTTGGCCGAATTGTCATGGCAATAGCTGCAGGTGCCACTTTAATGGCTGCAGGATTGGTAGCTGCTTTTGCACCTGCCGATTCCATGCTGATGCTTATCATTGCTCTAGCTCTGCTTGGACTTGGCTGGAACTTTGGTTTGATTAGTGGTACAGCGCTTATCGTGGATACAACTCATCCATCCACCCGTGCAAAGACACAGGGATCTGTAGATGTTTTGGTAGCCTTGGCTGGTGTATCTGGAGGGGGACTTTCAGGTATAGTGGTAGCACTAACAAGTTACGCAACCCTCTCACTTACTGGTGGCTTCCTATCGTTGTTGCTGATTCCAGTCGTTATTTGGTCTAGGAATAGAAAAAATAAAAAATGAATATGCAAATGCTTCAATTGTGTTTAAAGTTTAAATAGCTATCCTTGAAATCAATAGATTTCTAGGATAGCTATTTTATTGTTATTAAATCTGTATAGTCTTAATAATTTTATTCCATTTTTCAAAAGAGAAAGCATGATAAATATAATTTTTCCCAAGTAATTAACACGGAACAATATAAGCATTCGTTTCCAGTCAGATTTGGGTTAAAGTCGCCAAATGAAAATGGGTTTCATGTCGGTGCAGAAGCAGATGAATTGAACGAAATAGAAGAAGCTTTTAAAGAGTCTGCAGAACTCAAAAAATATATAAATATAGGAAGAATTACTACTGTTGGTATCAGAGATATTATTTTTTTTCGACTCAGGAGAAAGAGGAAGGTCTGACTATAGAAGCTAATGCTTACTATCAATCATTAGGATATGAAGTGGAAGTTTTTAAAATTGAGGAAGAAACAAATTGGGAAATTCTATTTCGAATTTATTTATCCACTTATTACCATATAAAGTATATGGGCAACCACAGTGTATTAGAATCCTTGGTAGAGTCGGGTGATAAGTTAAAAATTCCGCGAAAGGTAGAGCATATTGTTTTGTTTCAAAATGAAAAAATGATGAAGTTCTTCACTATAGCCGTTAAAAAAGATGGGTTCACGATAGAAGAAGAATCATCTGAAAAGGATGAAGGCGATTATGTTATTTGCATATCCAGGATAGACTCTGTTGATTACCTTGCAATTGATGAATTTACGGATTTACTAAATTGCAGAGAAGTTTGAGGAAGAGTATGACGGTGGGGAAACGATGGTTATTGAAGGGTATAGGTATGGAGTAAGTAACTAGTGTAGCATTCAAATAAAATAGGCATAACACAACATACAAAAAGGACCCCCAAGGTAGTGACCCCTAAAAGTTAGAGTTTTATTTATGCAGCTGACTGGTTGGCATGAGTTCGGTATTTTACTGGACTCATGCCGGCCAGTTTTTGTTTAATCCGTTCATGGTTATAGTAATGGATATAACCTTCAATTTTCTTCTTCAATTCTTCATACGACATTAATTCTTCACCGTAATACATTTCTTGCTTTAGTAAGCCAAAGAAGTTTTCCATCGTCGCATTGTCTGCACACGTTGCTTTTCGAGACATGCTTTGAAAAATTTTGTTCGTTTTTAATGTTTTCACCCATTTACTATGCTGGTAATGCCAGCCTTGAATGTTGGTCTTTTCGAAATCCC
>NZ_AMGD01000040.1:0-119966 GCF_000297555.1 Paenisporosarcina sp. TG-14 | reverse complement strand
GCGGAAAGCGTCCATCTGGAACGAAAAGCAACGGGATATTTGACTAATCGTAAGAAAAGACTGTACAGAAAGTCAGCTGTATTGTGAAGTGTAAGATGCTTTATGTATGCCATTTAAGTTTTATTTGTGATTTATTTCCGTTGGCGAGGTGTTTGCTCTGCACTATTTAGACATCTCTTTGTAAAATTTCGGACAAAAAAAAGATCTTACCAGCGTCCCGGCAAGATCTTCTTTAAGTTATTAATTATTTAGTGATAGTCGCAACTACACCAGCACCAACAGTACGTCCACCCTCACGGATAGAGAACTTTGTACCTTCTTCAAGCGCGATTGGAGCGATAAGAGCAACAGTCATTTCTATGTTGTCTCCAGGCATAACCATTTCAACGCCTTCAGGAAGATTACAAACACCAGTCACGTCAGTTGTACGGAAGTAGAACTGTGGACGGTAGTTAGTGAAGAATGGAGTATGACGTCCACCCTCTTCTTTTGAAAGAACATAAACTTCAGCTTTAAATTCAGTATGTGGAGTAATTGAACCCGGCTTAGCCAGAACTTGTCCACGTTGGATATCATCACGAGATACTCCACGAAGAAGAGCACCGATGTTGTCACCAGCTTCTGCATAGTCAAGAAGTTTACGGAACATTTCAACACCAGTTACGATTGTTGATTTCGGTTCTTCAGTGATACCGATGATGTCAACAGGATCTCCAACTTTAATACGTCCACGGTCTACACGACCAGTAGCAACAGTACCACGACCTGTGATTGAGAATACATCCTCAACAGGCATCATGAATGGCTTGTCAGTTTGACGTTCAGGCATTGGGATATAAGCGTCAACAGCGTCCATTAATTCAACGATTTTTTCTTCCCATTCTGCTTCGCCTTCTAGAGCTTTAAGAGCAGAACCTTTAATTACTGGAATGTCGTCGCCAGGGAAATCATAATCAGAAAGAAGATCACGAACTTCCATTTCTACTAATTCAAGTAATTCTTCGTCATCTACCATGTCACATTTGTTCATGAATACTACTAAGAATGGAACACCAACTTGACGTGAAAGAAGGATGTGCTCACGTGTTTGTGGCATTGGGCCGTCAGCAGCAGATACTACTAAAATTCCGCCATCCATTTGTGCAGCACCAGTGATCATGTTTTTAACATAATCGGCATGTCCTGGGCAGTCAACGTGTGCATAGTGACGAGTTGCAGTTTCATACTCAACGTGAGAAGTGTTGATTGTGATTCCGCGCTCTTTTTCTTCAGGAGCGTTATCAATTTGTGCATAGCTCATTGCAGTACCACCAGAACGTTTTGCAAGAACTGTTGCGATTGCTGCAGTTAAAGTTGTTTTACCATGGTCAACGTGACCAATTGTACCAATGTTTACGTGTGTTTTAGAACGATCAAATTTAGCTTTACCCATTATAGAAGTCCTCCTCAAAATTTATATGATAAGTTTTTAATATTAGTGTTGAAGGACTAGTACCCTCAACACTTATTGCTTTCGTAATAACTATACTTATTTAAAAAGTTAACATGCAATTATTAACCTTTATTTTTTTTAATAATTTCTTCACCAATTGATTTTGGTACTTCTTCATAGTGATCGAAGTGCATAGAGAATACACCACGGCCTTGCGTGTTAGAACGCAATGAAGTTGCGTAACCAAACATTTGTGAAAGTGGAACCATTGAACGTACTACTTGCGCGTTTCCACGAGCGTCCATACCTTCAACGCGTCCTCGACGAGATGTAATGTCACCCATAATATCTCCAAGGTATTCCTCAGGGATAACTACTTCAACACGCATAAGCGGCTCAAGAAGTACTGGTTTACATTTTGATACTGCGTTTTTAAGAGCCATAGAAGCAGCAATTTTAAACGCCATCTCATTTGAGTCAACATCATGGTAAGAACCGTCAAATAGACGAGCCTTGATGTCAATAAGTGGATATCCAGCGATTACACCATTTTTGATTGAGTCACGAAGACCTGCTTCAACAGCTGGGATGTACTCACGTGGAACACTACCACCGACGATTCCGTTTTCGAATTCAAAGCCTTTTCCTTCTTCGTTTGGAGAGAATTCAATCCAAACGTGTCCGAATTGACCACGTCCACCAGATTGGCGAACGAACTTACCTTCAACTGAAGCTGATCCACGGAATGTTTCGCGGTAAGAAACCTGTGGCGCGCCCACGTTAGCTTCTACTTTGAATTCACGACGCATACGATCAACAATAATATCTAAGTGAAGTTCACCCATACCAGCAATGATAACTTGACCAGTTTCTACGTCAGTGTGAGCACGGAAAGTAGGATCTTCCTCTTGAAGCTTTTGTAAAGCTTGACCCATTTTATCTTGGTCAGCTTTTGACTTCGGCTCTACAGATAACGAGATAACTGGTTCAGGGAATACCATAGACTCAAGGATGATTTGTTGTTTCTCATCACACAATGTGTCTCCAGTTGTTGTGTCTTTAAGACCAACAGCTGCAGCTATATCACCACAATAAACTTCTGCAATTTCCTCACGAGAGTTTGCGTGCATTTGTAAGATACGACCTACACGTTCACGTTTACCTTTTGTTGAGTTTTGCACATATGAACCAGAAGAAAGAGAACCAGAGTATACGCGGAAGAATGTTAACTTACCAACGTAAGGGTCCGTCATAACTTTAAATGCTAATGCAGCGAAAGGCTCTGAATCATGCGGTTTACGTAATTCTTCTTCTTCAGAATCCGGAAGTGTACCCATCATTGGCGGTACATCTGTCGGTGCTGGAAGATAGTCGATTACTGCGTCAAGCATCATTTGAACACCTTTGTTTTTGAAAGCAGTACCAAGAACAACTGGGAAGAATTCTACATTAAGCGTTCCTTTACGGATAGCAAGTTTTAATTCTTCTTTTGTGATTTCTTCAGCATTAAGGTATTTCTCCATTAGTGCTTCATCAAGTTCTGCAATACCTTCAATTAACTTCTCGCGCCATTCGTTTGCAAGTTCCATATGTGATTCAGGAATTTCTCTAACTTGGATGTCAGTTCCTTCATCGTTACCAAAGAAAATTGCATTCATTTCGACTAAGTCGATAATCGCTTCGAAGTCATCTTCAGCGCCAATTGGCAACTGAATCGGGTGTGCATTTGCTGCTAAACGTTCATGAAGTGTTCCTACAGAATATAGGAAGTCAGCTCCGATTTTATCCATTTTGTTTACGAAAACAATACGTGGTACGCCGTAAGTTGTAGCTTGACGCCATACTGTTTCAGTTTGAGGTTCAACACCAGACTGCGCATCAAGAACCGCTACAGCACCATCAAGTACACGAAGTGAACGTTCAACTTCAACAGTGAAGTCTACGTGCCCCGGAGTATCGATAATGTTTACGCGGTGACCTTTCCAAGCAGCTGTTGTTGCAGCAGAAGTGATCGTGATTCCACGTTCTTGCTCTTGCTCCATCCAGTCCATTTGTGAAGCACCTTCGTGCGTTTCACCAATTTTGTGGATACGACCTGTGTAATAAAGAATACGCTCTGTAGTTGTTGTTTTACCAGCATCGATATGAGCCATGATTCCAATATTACGTGTATTCTCTAAGGAGAATTCTCTAGCCATATTTGTATTTCTCCTTCCAAAGTCAATTTAGAATGATTAGTGGATGAAAAATCCTACCAGCGGTAATGAGCAAATGCTTTATTTGCTTCCGCCATTTTGTGCATTTCTTCACGTTTCTTCACTGAAGCACCTGTGTTGTTAGAAGCGTCAAGAATTTCATTAGCTAAACGCTCTTCCATTGTTTTCTCCCCACGAAGACGAGAATAGTTTACTAAGTAGCGAAGACCTAATGTAGAACGACGGTCTGGACGAACTTCTATTGGCACCTGATAGTTAGTTCCACCTACACGGCGAGCTTTAACTTCAAGTAATGGCATGATGTTTGCTAGTGCAGCATCAAAGACTTCCAATGCATCTTTACCAGAACGTTCTGAAACAAGTTCAAACGCTCCATAAAGAATTTTTTGAGAAGTACCTCTCTTACCATCGACCATAATTTTGTTGATTAAGCGAGTAACTAATTTTGATTTATAAATTGGATCTGGTAACACATCACGTTTGGTAACAGGACCTTTACGAGGCATGTGTTTTCCTCCTTTCGAGTAAAACTGTATTTTATTTTTTAATAGTTATTAGCTTTTTTTAACTTTAGGGCGTTTAGTACCATATTTCGAACGGCTTTGCATACGCTTAGCTACACCAGCAGTATCAAGAGCACCGCGGACGATATGATAACGTACACCTGGTAAATCTTTTACTTTTCCTCCGCGAAGTAGAACAACACTATGTTCTTGAAGGTTGTGACCTTCACCCGGAATGTACGCGTTAACCTCAAGTAGGTTAGTTAAACGTACACGCGCATATTTACGAAGCGCTGAGTTTGGTTTTTTTGGTGTCATTGTACCAACACGAGTACACACCCCACGTTTTTGTGGTGAGTTAACGTTAGTTAACGTTTTTTTAGAACTATTATACCCTTTGTTCAAAGCTGGAGAACCAGATTTGACAGTTTTGGGCTTACGAGGCTTACGTACTAATTGGTTAATTGTAGGCATCGATTATTCCTCCCTTCATCTTATCCTTGTAATACCACACATCCAGGTGGTTCATTTTTGGGTAAAAAACAAAGTTCCTGTGTTTATATACACAAAAACTGTTACATAGTAATTGCAACAACTGACGCACCCACTTGGAGTCCGCAGGCTTTACCGAGTTCTATTTTAGACTCTACATAATCAATCTTCACACCATTTTCTTTTGCTGCTAGAAGAGCTGGTTGGGTGATTCGATTGTCTGCATCACGAGCCACGAGAATTTCTAGTACATGGCCACCATGAATTGCTTTTACTGTTTGCTTAGTACCTATGACGGTTTTCTTCGCCTGATTTACTTTTTCATAAGACATTTACCATATCCTCCAAAGACCCAGACCTTCAACTATCAACCTTGAATATGTTAACATTCAAATGTTTTTCTGTCAACCCTCTTACAGAAAAAATACCGGTGGGCGTGGAATTAAAATCCCACCGGAATGATTTGAATTTATTCAGCGTTAACTGTTATTTTAGAATCATTTTTCTTTTGATCAACAATCTTAATCTGACGGTAACGTTGCATACCGGTACCAGCTGGAACTAGTTTACCAATAATTACGTTTTCTTTCAAGCCCAGTAGTTCATCACGTTTCCCTTTAATTGCCGCGTCTGTTAATACACGCGTAGTTTCTTGGAATGATGCTGCTGATAAGAATGATTCTGTTTCAAGAGATGCTTTCGTTATACCAAGAATGACAGGACGACATGTAGCAGGGATTTTCCCACTTAACACGGCTTCCTTATTCGCTTCTGCAAATTGGTGAATATCGAGTAATGAACCAGGTAATAGCTCAGTTTCACCCGCCTCGATAACACGCACTTTACGAAGCATTTGGCGAACCATTACTTCGATATGTTTGTCACCGATTTCAACACCCTGCATACGATATACTTTTTGAACTTCTTTCAATAAGTATACTTGTACAGTTAATACATCTTTGACTTTCAACAATTCTTTCGGATCAATTGAACCTTCTGTTAATACTTCACCACGTTTAATTGGGTCATTTAGTTCAACTTTCAAACGACCATTATACGGAGCGAGGTATTTACGCGTTTCAACATCACCTTGAACTGTGATTTCTTTTTGACCTTCACGAATTTCTTCAATTGCAGAGATAACTCCTGTAATTTCTGAAATAACCGCTTGGCCTTTAGGATTACGAGATTCGAAAATCTCTTGGATACGTGGAAGACCTTGTGTAATATCATCCCCGGCTACCCCACCTGTATGGAAAGTACGCATCGTTAACTGAGTACCTGGCTCACCGATCGATTGGGCAGCAATAATACCAACTGCTTCTCCAACTTCAACATTTTCACCAGTCGCTAAGTTTGTACCATAACATTTTTTACATACGCCGTGTTTCGTGTTACATGTGAATGCAGAACGAATTGTAAGCTCTGTGAATCCAACATCTAAAATAACGCGGGCTACGTCTTCTGTAATTAAACCATCTTTTTCTAAAATAACTTTTTTAGTTACTGGATGGTAAATTGTTTTGCGAGTATGACGACCAGCAATACGCTCGTCAAATCCTTCAATAACTTCTGTGCCGTCCATTAATGCGCCAATCAATAAGCCACGGTCCGTTCCGCATTCATCTTCACGAACAATAACATCTTGAGCAACGTCAACTAATCGACGTGTTAAGTAACCTGAGTCAGCTGTTTTAAGTGCTGTATCCGCAAGACCTTTACGAGCACCATGCGTAGAGATGAAGTATTCAAGAACCGTTAAACCTTCACGGAATGATGATTTAATTGGAAGCTCGATAATACGACCGGCCGGATTGGCCATCAAACCACGCATACCTGCAAGTTGAGTAAAGTTAGATGCGTTACCACGCGCTCCAGAGTCACTCATCATGAAGATAGGGTTTAAATTATCTAGAGATTTCATTAGTTTTGCCTGAATAACGTCCTTCGCAGCACTCCAGTAAGAAATAACACGATCATAACGCTCTTCTTCTGTAATTAAACCACGACGGAATTGCTTCAGTACTTTATCAACTTTATCTTGAGCCTCTTCCAAAACTTCACCTTTGTCTGGAAGTACCACGATATCAGAAATACCAATTGTAATACCAGCTCTAGTAGAGTATTTGAAACCTAGATTTTTCATGCGATCAAGCATTTTCGACGTTTCAGTAATATGGAAACGTTTAAACACTTCAGCGATGATGTTTCCAAGAATCGGCTTTTTGAACGGTGATACAAGTTCCATGCCAGTAATATGTTCTCGTACATTTGTCGTTGTTGGAACAAAATATTTAGACGGTGTTTCAACTTGAAGGTTGAAGTCCGTTGGTTCGTTAATATACGGGAATGATTCAGGTAAAATCTCATTGAAAATAACTTTTCCGACTGTAGTCAATAACAACATCTTGTTTTGTTCTGCAGTGAATGTTTGGTTGTTCAATGAACCTGCTAAAATCCCAATACGTGTATGCAAATGCGCATTACCGTTTTGATAAGCAATCAACACTTCATTTGGTCCGTAGAATGATGAACCTTCTCCTGTTGCACCTTTACGCTCAAGCGTTAAGTAATAGTTACCTAAAACCATATCTTGAGATGGTGTAACAACTGGCTTACCATCTTTCGGGTTTAAAATGTTTTGTGCAGCTAGCATAAGTAAACGAGCTTCAGCTTGCGCTTCTGCTGATAAAGGTACGTGAACAGCCATTTGATCACCATCAAAGTCAGCGTTATAAGCTGTACATACAAGAGGGTGAAGACGAATCGCACGACCTTCTACTAATGTAGGTTCGAATGCTTGAATACCTAGTCTATGAAGCGTCGGTGCACGGTTTAATAAAACCGGATGCTCCTTAATGACGTCTTCTAATACATCCCAAACTTCCGAATGCATACGTTCAATTTTACGTTTCGCACTCTTAATGTTGTGAGCTAAGCCACGTTCAACAAGTTCCTTCATAACAAATGGTTTGAATAATTCTATTGCCATTTCTTTTGGAAGTCCACATTGATACATTTTTAAGTTTGGACCTACAACGATAACCGAACGACCAGAGTAGTCAACACGTTTACCAAGTAAGTTTTGACGGAAACGACCTTGTTTCCCTTTTAACATATGTGACAGTGATTTCAATGGACGATTACCTGGTCCTGTAACTGGACGACCACGACGACCATTATCAATCAAAGCATCAACAGCTTCTTGTAACATACGTTTTTCGTTTTGAACGATGATACTTGGAGCACCAAGGTCAAGTAAACGTTTTAAACGGTTGTTACGGTTGATAACTCGACGATACAAATCATTTAGATCTGAAGTAGCAAAACGGCCACCATCTAATTGAACCATTGGACGTATTTCTGGAGGTATTACTGGAAGGACGTCTAAAACCATCCAATCAGGTTTATTACCAGAGTTACGGAATGACTCAACTACTTCTAAACGCTTAATCGCACGAGTACGTCGTTGACCAGCTGCAGTTTTAAGTTCTTCCTTCAGCACTTCTGTTTCTTTTTCAAGATCAAGATCTTGAAGAAGACGTTTGATTGCTTCAGCACCCATTGCTGCATAAAATTTCTTGCCATATTTTTCACGATAAGCACGATATTCTTTTTCAGACAAAAGTTGCTTACGCTCAAGTGGCGTATTTGCAGGATCTACTACTACATAAGATGCAAAGTAAATCACTTCTTCTAAAGAACGAGGAGACATATCTAAAATTAGTCCCATTCGACTTGGAATACCTTTGAAATACCAAATATGTGTTACAGGAGCCGCTAATTCAATGTGACCCATGCGTTCACGACGAACTTTTGAACGTGTAACCTCTACGCCACAACGATCACAAACAACGCCTTTATAACGAACACGCTTATACTTACCACAATGACATTCCCAGTCTTTTGTTGGACCGAAAATGCGCTCACAGAACAAACCATCTTTTTCAGGTTTAAGTGTGCGGTAGTTAATCGTTTCAGGCTTCTTTACTTCACCATAAGACCAAGAACGAATCTTGTCTGGAGATGCTAAACCAATCTTCATGTACTCAAAATTATTAACGTCTATCAAGGAGCCTACCTCCCTTAGTCTGGGTCTTTTAAAGACTTTATCCACTTAGCTCAGGCGGATAACTTTTTAAAAATGGAAATTCGGGCAGGTAAGAAGGCCTGCCCTTATTTCTTTACTTGCATTTATATATACCAGATAGGCAACCTACTCGGCTGAACCTACTGGTGATTTCTCTGTCATTGGTAGAATATTAAGCGCGTCAGCTGGTTGAAGATCGTCTTCTTCGTCCAAATCACGCAATTCTATTTCTTCGTCGTCAATTGATAGCATCTTAACGTCCATACCTAAACTTTGAAGTTCTTTAATTAATACTTTGAAAGATTCCGGAACGCCTGGTTCTGGTACACTCTCACCTTTAACGATTGCTTCGTATGTTTTCACACGACCCACAACATCATCGGATTTAACAGTCAAGATTTCTTGAAGTGTGTAAGCAGCACCATATGCTTCAAGTGCCCATACTTCCATCTCTCCGAAACGCTGTCCACCAAATTGTGCTTTACCACCAAGTGGTTGTTGCGTAACAAGAGAGTAAGGTCCAGTTGAACGTGCATGTAACTTATCGTCAACCATGTGGGCTAACTTAATCATATACATGATACCTACAGATACACGGTTGTCGAATGGTTCGCCTGAGCGGCCATCATACAATGTAGTTTTACCGTCACGATTCATACCAGCTTCTTCCATCGTACCCCAAACGTCTGCTTCATTGGCACCATCAAATACTGGTGACGCCATATGAATGCCAAGTTTTCTAGAAGCCATACCTAAGTGTAGTTCCAATACTTGACCGATGTTCATACGAGATGGAACCCCAAGAGGGTTAAGCATTACATCTACAGGTGTGCCGTCTGGCATAAATGGCATATCTTCTTCTGGAAGAATACGTGAGATAACACCTTTGTTACCATGACGTCCAGCCATTTTATCCCCTACAGAGATTTTACGTTTTTGAACGATGTATGCACGAACGAGTTGATTCACACCAGGTGGAAGCTCGTCGCCGTCTTCACGATTAAACACTTTAACGTCCAAGATAATTCCGCTTGCACCATGAGGTACACGAAGAGAGGTATCACGAACTTCACGCGCTTTTTCACCAAAGATTGCATGTAACAGTCTCTCTTCAGCCGTTAACTCAGTAACCCCTTTAGGCGTTACTTTACCTACTAAGATATCGCCATCGCGAACTTCAGCACCGATGCGGATGATTCCACGCTCATCTAAGTTACGAAGCGCTTCTTCTCCAACGTTCGGAATGTCACGTGTGATTTCTTCAGGTCCAAGTTTCGTATCACGAGATTCTGATTCATATTCTTCAATATGAACAGATGTGTAAACATCATCTTTTACAAGACGTTCACTCATGATTACTGCATCTTCATAGTTGTAGCCGTCCCACGTCATGAATGCAACAAGTACATTACGTCCAAGTGCCATCTCTCCACGTTCCATAGAAGGACCGTCTGCAAGAATGTCAAGAGGTTTTACGCGTTCTCCCACTTGTACAAGTGGTCGTTGGTTATAGCTAGTCCCTTGGTTTGATCGAAGGAATTTTTGTAATTTATATTTAGTTAAATCGCCTTTAACTTCTTTGCCATCGATTTCTTCAATTCGACGAACTCGAATTTCTCTTGCTTCTACATGTTCAACAATCCCGACATACTTAGCAATTACGGCAGCTCCAGAATCACGCGCATTTACATGTTCCATACCTGTTCCCACGAAAGGAGCTTCAGGATTTAACAACGGAACTGCTTGACGTTGCATGTTCGCACCCATAAGGGCACGGTTGGAGTCATCGTTTTCTAAGAATGGGATACATGCAGTTGCAGCAGAGACTACTTGTTTCGGCGAAACATCCATATAATCGATTAACGTACGTTTGAATACCGTGTTATCTCCACGGAAACGGCCAACAACTTCCTCATCGATAAATTCACCTGTGTCAGATAGACGTGTGTTAGCTTGCGCTACTACATAGTTGTCTTCTTCATCAGCTGTTAAATAGTCAATGCGAGTTGTTACAACACCCTTCTCATGATCAACACGACGGTAAGGTGTTTCAATAAATCCGAATTTGTTCACTTTCGCGAAACTTGAAAGTGAGTTAATCAATCCAATGTTTGGACCCTCGGGCGTTTCAATTGGACACATACGACCATAGTGAGAGTAATGAACGTCACGCACTTCAAAGCCTGCGCGTTCACGCGTTAAACCACCGGGTCCTAGTGCCGATAGACGACGTTTGTGTGTCAATTCAGCAAGTGGATTTGTTTGATCCATGAACTGAGACAACTGAGAGCTACCAAAGAACTCTTTCATTGAAGCAATAACCGGACGGATATTGATCAATTGTTGTGGCACGATTGATTGTGTGTCATTGATAGACATACGCTCACGTACAACACGTTCCATACGAGAAAGACCAATACGGAATTGGTTTTGTAATAATTCACCTACTGAACGTAAACGACGGTTACCAAGATGATCAATGTCATCTGTGAAGCCGACTTTGTAAAGTAGGTTAAAGAAGTAACCAACAGAAGAAATAATGTCAGCAGGTGTGATGTTTTTAATAGCATCTTCTATATAAGCATTGCTGATAACATTAATTTCTTGTTGTGATTCATTATTTGGAGCATATATTTTAATTGATTGCAACGTGATGTCGCCATCTAAAACGCCACCGACTTGAGATATTGTGCGGAATCCTATTCCATTCTCAAGATGTGGAATTAAACGGTCGAGTAAACGACGATCAATTACTGCACCTTTTTCAGCTAAGATTTCACCAGTTTCAGGATCAACCAGTGTTTCAGCAAGCGTTTGGTTAAGCAAACGGTTTTTGATGTGCAGTTTTTTGTTCATTTTATAGCGACCAACGTTTGCTAAATCATAGCGTTTTGGGTCGAAGAAACGTGAGTACAACAGACTTTTCGCACTTTCAACTGTTGGCGGCTCACCCGGACGAAGACGTTCATAAATTTCGAGCAACGCTTTATCCGCGCTCTCTGTATGATCTTTTTCAAGCGTATTTTGAAGGTATTCATTATCACCAATAAGGTCGATAATTTCTTGATCAGAATCAAAACCAAGTGCACGTATAAGTACCGTTACAGGCAATTTACGTGTGCGATCGATACGCACATAGACTACGTCTTTTGCATCAATTTCATATTCTAACCATGCGCCACGGTTTGGAATAACCGTTGCTCCAAAACCTTTTTTACCATTTTTATCTGTCTTATCGTGGAAATAAACACTTGGTGAACGAACTAACTGTGAAACGATTACGCGCTCAGCACCGTTAATAACGAAAGTACCTGTTTCAGTCATAAGTGGGAAATCGCCCATGAAGACATCTTGTTCTTTCACTTCTTCTGATTCTTTATTATGAAGACGTACTTTTACGCGAAGTGGTGCTGCGTAAGTTACATCACGTTCTTTAGACTCATCGACCGGATACTTAGGATCACCTAATGTATAATCAATGAATTCTAGTGAAAGATTACCTGTGAAGTCCGTAATTGGAGAAATGTCTCGGAACATTTCACGCAAACCTTCTTCAAGGAACCATTCATAAGATGCTGTTTGAATTTCTATTAAATTCGGAAGCTCCAGCACCTCTTTAATACGCGCAAAACTTCTACGCTGGCGGTGTTGTCCATACTGAACTAGTTGACCTGCCAACTCATTCACCCCTCAATAAAGCAATATTAGGACTTTTCGATACAGCATATTTAGTGTATGATGTCGAAAAGACAAAAATAAAACGAGATCCATAAGAGCTCATTTTCGGTTAACTACATTTATTCTTGGTAAGTATACCCACATATAAATTAACTTTATACAAAAGGACATACGACCGCAAAATAATATTTCTGCATTTTGTTATAATATCATAGCGATTTTGTCAAGTCAATAATCAGTTGACTTTCTCAGCCTTCATGATCCAGTAACCTCTTACCTTATTAACTACTTCAACTTGACCGAAAATCTCTTCTAATCGATCGAAAGTTGATGGAGCTCCTTGTTTCTTCTGAATGACAACCCACAATTCTCCACCCACACATAATTTCGCATAGGCATCTATATAAAAACGAAAAATCGTTTGTTTTCCAGCACGAATCGGCGGGTTTGTTAAAATTGCCGCAAAGTCAGTTTCCGTAACGTCGGTTAAACCATCACTTTCATAGATTCGTACATTTTGTACCCCGTTACCTTCCGCATTTTTGCGCGAAAGTTCTACTGCACGTTCATTAATGTCCACCATGTGAATTGTACGATTTGTTTCGGTTTTGGCAATGGATAACCCAATGGGTCCATACCCACAACCCACATCTAGTACAGGTCCATCAATTACTGGCGTCACAAACGTATCAATTAAAACACGGGAGCCAAAATCTACCTCGCTTTTGCTAAAAACCCCTGTATCAGTTTCAAAATGAAATAGCTCACCACGTAGTGTGGAACTCCATGATTTGGGTTTACTTTGTGCTTGAGGTTTTTTTGAATAATAATGCTCAGCCATCGGGACACCCTCCAACCTGTTACATAAATGAAGAAAAAGCCCGCCGGTATTAAGTGACGGGCTTTCCAATACTAATTGTTAAAATTACTTAACTTCTACTGTAGCGCCAACTTCAGCAAGTTTAGTTTTGATTTCTTCTGCTTCTTCTTTAGTTACAGCTTCTTTAATAGCTTTAGGAGCGTTATCTACAACTTCTTTAGCTTCTTTAAGACCTAAACCAGTGATTTCACGAACTGCTTTGATTACTTTGATTTTTGCATCGCCGATTGCAGTAAGGATTACATCAAATTCAGTTTGCTCTTCTTCAACAGCAGCACCGCCACCAGCAGCCATAGCCATTGGTGCAGCAGCTGTTACGCCAAATTCTTCTTCGATTGCTTTTACTAAGTCGTTTAATTCAAGAACTGTCATACCTTTGATTGCTTCAAGGATTTGAGTGTTGTTCATTGTATGTTCCTCCTAATAGGAATAATTTTTTTGTTTGGGTTAAACCCAGGGATTAAAAAGCTAAGCCGTGTAACGAATTACGCGCCTTGCTCTTCTTTTTGTTCTGCAACAGCTTTTGTTGCAAGCGCGAAGTTGCGCATTGGAGCTTGAAGAACGCTTAATAGCATTGACAACAAACCTTCGCGAGAAGGAAGTTCTGCAAGTGCTTTAATATCGTCAGCAGTAGCGACTAAACCTTCAATCACACCAGCTTTAATTTCAAGCTTTTCGTGCTTTTTAGCGAAATCGTTAAGGATTTTCGCTGGCGCTACTACGTCTTCTGTTGAAAACGCAATTGCGTTTGGACCTGTAAGACTATCATTCAAGCCTTCAAGACCTGCAGCTTCAACCGCACGGCGAGTCATTGTGTTTTTGTACACTTTGAACTCAACACCTGCTTCACGAAGTTGTTTACGAAGTTCCGTGATTTGAGTAACGTTTAATCCACGGTAGTTAACTACTACAGCAGTTGCAGCACCATTGAATTTTTCAGTAATCTCTTCAACGCGAACTTGTTTAGATTCCATAACTTTGCTCATCTTGACACCTCCTAATTAGAATGAGTCATTTATACCGCCAAAAGAAAAGCCCCCGGACTATTAAATAGACCAGGGGCTGAAACGTCATCTTTAAAAAGATTCTGAATGCATGTCCTCGGTAGGATCATTATGCGACAAGTCGCCCCTACTGTCTACGGTACAAATTACAAATAATTATTTACAACAAAATATATCTTAACAAATATATTTTAAACTGTCAATCTTATTTGCTAACTTTTACACTTGAAGAATCCACTTTTACAGATGGACCCATCGTCGTTGTAACATTAACAGACTTCATGTATGTTCCTTTAGCTGCAGCTGGTTTAGCTTTTTGAACAACATCAAATACTGCTAAGAAGTTTTCAACTAACTTGTCATCTTCGAAAGAAACTTTACCGATTGGCGCGTGGATGATACCAGCTTTGTCAGCACGGTACTCAACTTTACCAGCCTTGATTTCTCCGATTGCTTTCGTTACGTCGAAAGTTACAGTTCCTGTTTTAGGGTTCGGCATTAAGCCTTTTGGTCCTAAAACACGACCTAATTTACCAACTTCACCCATCATGTCTGGAGTAGCTACGATTACATCGAAGTCAAACCATCCTTGTTGAATTTTGTTGATGTACTCTGTATCGCCAAAATAGTCAGCGCCAGCAGCTTCTGCTTCTTTTAATTTTTCGCCTTTAGCGAAAACTAAAACACGTTGAGTATTACCAGTTCCGTTTGGAAGCACAACTGCTCCACGGATTTGTTGGTCATTTTTACGTGTGTCGATACCTAATTTGAATGCTACTTCAACTGTTGCATCAAAGTTAACACCACTAGTTTTTTTAGCAAGTTCAATTGCTTCTGTAGCTGTGTAAGCTTTTGTGCGATCTATTAATTTCGTTGCTTCTTGTAACTTTTTACCTTTTTTCGCCATTGTAAAATGACCTCCTTATGTGGTTTTAACGGAATTACCCTCCCACGAATAAGGGTTGCGTGTCTAAAAGACAATCGCAACCCTCCAAAACTAATGCAATACAAGTGAAGGGATTAGTCTTCGATTGTAATACCCATGCTACGCGCAGTACCTTCAACCATCAACATTGCTGCTTCAACTGATGCTGCGTTTAGATCTGGCATTTTTTGTTCAGCGATTTCGCGAACTTTATCACGCTTCACCGTTGCAACTTTTTTGCGGTTTGGTTCACCAGAACCTGACTGAATTCCAGCCGCCACTTTAAGTAATACTGCTGCAGGTGGAGTTTTTGTAATGAATGTAAATGAACGGTCTTCAAATACAGAAATTTCAACTGGGATAATTAGTCCGGCTTGATCAGCCGTACGTGCATTGAACTCTTTACAGAATCCCATAATATTAACACCTGCTTGACCCAATGCTGGACCAACCGGCGGTGCTGGATTTGCTTTACCAGCAGGTATTTGTAATTTTACTACCTTAGTAACTTTTTTAGCCACGAGACACACCTCCTTAAGTCCGTGATGTGGTAATAGGGTTGCCCCTCCCACTCAATATCTGTGTCAGCTAGTAGCTGAACGTAAGCTAAATTTTTTCAGACTTTCACAAAATCAGTCTGACCTTTGAAATAATACCATTTTTCTAAAATTTAATCAAGTAGCTATCGCAAATTTATATTTTGGTAACTTGATCGAAGTCAAGTTCCATTTTTGTTTCACGACCAAACATATCAACAGAAACTTTCAACTTGCCCTTCGTCTCATCAATTTCTTCCACTTTTCCTTGGAAGTTTGCAAATGGCCCTTCTAAAACTTCAACCAATTCGCCTATTGTGTATTGACCTTCAAGTCTACGTTCTGTCATACCCATTTGTTTTAAGATGAATTCTACTTCTTCGTCTAATAATGGTGTTGGCTTCGCGCCGCCACCTGAAGAACCGATAAATCCAGTAACACCTGGAGTATTACGTACTACGTACCAAGAATCGTCCGTCATTATAATCTCAACTAGAACATATCCAGGGAACGTTTTACGCATAACTGTGCGTTTTTTACCATCTTTAAAATCCGTTTCTTCTTCTTCCGGGATAATGACGCGGAAGATCAAATCTGACATGCCCATAGTTTCGACACGCTTTTCAAGATTTGCTTTTACTTTGTTCTCGTACCCAGAATATGTGTGTACAACATACCAATTCTTTTCCATAAGTAGCAGGACTGTTCGTCCGTCCCTCCCTTTCTTAGACAAATGAAAAAACCCGTTCTCAGTTTCTGACGGGCTATTTTCAACAAGTACTATCTGTTATCAAATTATAGTGCAAGGAACCAGCGAAGTACACTTGAAATTCCCAAGTCAATTACAGAGAAATATAATGCCATAACAACGACCGTCGTAAGAACGATGACTGTATAACGTGTCAATTCTTTACGTTTAGGCCAGCTAACTTTTCTCATTTCTGAGACAACTTTACCAAGGAAACCACCGATATTAGCCATTCTGTTTTAACCCTCCGAGTAAAAATATCTATGTTTATTCTAACAACGTTTGCTTAAGAACTCTTTGCGCTTTGCAACTTTCACAAAACTTTATCGTTCTAGAACGCTCACTAGACACTTCTTCCGAAGCAGGAACTATATATTTCGCGAACCACGTTGCAAACAACCTAAGATGACTATTTCAGCCATTTTATCTTATTTATAATTAACATTTGTCTTTTTAAAGACTATCATCTACTGTTTGGACTGTCAACAACAGCCAAAAGTATGCTCCTAATGAACGCCTCCAATTTCAATGTGATGCTCTAGTTTGCGCTTCACTCGTTGTAATGCATTATCAATTGATTTTACATGACGATTTAATTCTTCAGAAATTTCGTGATATGACTGTCCATCTAAATACAATGCGAGAACTTGACGTTCCAATTCACTCAATATTTCATCCATCTTTTCTTCCATGTTATTGAAATCTTCTCGATTAATTAAGAGTTTTTCAGGATCGTCAATGGTTGAATTGGTTATCATATCCATTAAAGTGCGGTCTGATTCTTCATCAAAAATTGGTTTATCCAAAGATACATAAGAATTTAGCGGAATATGCTTTTGACGTGTAGCCGTTTTGATAGCGGTAATAATTTGGCGTGTAATGCAAAGTTCTGCAAATGCACGAAATGATGAAAGTTTATCTCCTCTAAAATCCCGAATCGATTTGTAAAGACCAATCATTCCTTCTTGAATGATATCTTCTTTATCAGCTCCGATTAAAAAGTAAGACCTTGCTTTCATGCGTACAAATGAACGATATTTGGTTATTAAAAAATCCAGAGCGTCCGTATCCCCATTGTGAACCAGTTCAACAAGCTCGTCGTCTAGTAATTTGTCAAATTGCAGCTTAACGTGTACATGGTTACTTTTTATCAACAGTATCACCTCGGCCGGTTTGCTTAGTTTAGTCCCTAGTATACAGGAAGTGGAAAACGAGCGTCAACGGCTCATTTTATTCCTCTCCGCCATTTTTCGAAAATTTCCGCAATTTCATCAGGAAGATTTATTTTCGAATACGGTCGTTGTCCTTGAATAGACTTGATTTGTTTGGTGATATTCGCTTGTACCAATTCCATTTCAATTTCTAGTTCGCGGGCTGATATTCTTAGCGCACCATGTGCAAAGATGACCCATTGTTCAGTCATATCTGATGTTGCGACATGTATTTGATCACGTCGTGTCTTGAGCTGATTTGTTAATTTTTCAATACGTTCATCTGCTGTTTCATTTTTTCCTGTGAAAATCACTTCTACATCGTATTGTTTTTTCTTTTTTTCAATACCTGGGACGAGATGCGCATCAAATACCACGATGACTCTCCATCCCGTATATGCTTTGTACTCCGCCATCATTTCAATTAGTCGGTCTCTTGCGTCTATGAGCTTGTCCGTCTTCAAAGCACGTAGCTCTTTCCATGCGCCGATAATGTTATACCCATCGACGAGTAAAATATCCATCTTAGCTTACTGGCTGACGGTTGCGTAACACTTCATACATCAAGATGGCAGCTGCAACAGATGCATTTAATGACGTCACTTTCCCAACCATAGGCATGTGATAGAGGAAGTCGCATTTTTCTGTTAAGAGTCGACTCATCCCTTTCCCTTCACTTCCAATGATAATGGCAAGTGGTAATTTTGCATCCATACGACGATAATCAGCTGATCCTTTTGCATCTGTTCCCGCAATCCATAAGCCACGTTTTTTCAAGTCTTCAACGGTTTGCACTAAATTCCCAACACGTACAACCGGAATATGCTCAATCGCACCTGTAGATGTTTTAGCAACAACCGCCGTTAGTCCAACTGCACGGCGTTTTGGAATAATGACCCCATGAACACCTGTCGCATCCGCTGTTCGCAATATTGATCCTAGGTTATGAGGATCCTCTAATTCATCTAATATCAAAAAGAATGGATCTTCATTGCGTGCAGCTGCAAGTTCGAAAATCTCGTCAATTTCTGCATACCGGTAAGCAGCAACTGATGCTGCGATTCCCTGGTGAGTTGCTCCGTCTGTCAGTTGATCTATTTTATTTTTCGGCACAAACTGGACGATAATACCTGCTTCTTTTGCTAGTTGTAATATCTCATCAATCCCCGTTTTTTTAACGCCTTCCGCAATCCAAACTTTGTTCATATCACGACCAGAGCGAAGTGCTTCTAATACTGGGTTTTTTCCTGATAAAATTTCATTATTTAATTCAGTCACGATGTTGTTTCTCCTTTCGGTTCTTCAATAATAGTAATGGTTTTTTCAATGATTTCACGAACACGATCGAAGTCTCCCGACAAGTATAGACTACCAAGAACCGCTTCATATGCTGTGCTAAATTTATACGTTAGCACGTCTGTATTTTTGGGAGTGGAGCCAGACTTTGCATTACGCCCTCGTCTAAGCACCGCTTCCTCTTCTTCCGTCAAAAATTTTTCAGAAAGTAACACACGTACAACTGACGCTTGTGCTTTTGCAGATACATATTTGGTCGATTCTTTGTGTAATGTATTTGGTCTGACTCGCCCTGAACGAATTAAGTGTTCTCGAACCGCTTGTTCAAGAACCGCGTCGCCCATATACGCAAGTGCGAGTGCGTTTAATTGTTTTACATCTTCAACGCGCAGTGAATAGTCCTTGTTCATCCGCGTTTCCAACGTATACCTTGCGCCGTGTCTTCCAATATTATGTTCAGTTCTTTTAATTGATCTCGAATGGCATCTGCTCGGGCGAAGTCTTTGTCTTTTCTCGCTTGTATTCTTTCTTCAATCAGCACGTCAATTTCTGCGTCTAGAACTACTGATTTTACTTCTACTTCAATACCTAAAATAAACGCAAGTTCTTTTAATGTGTCCATGAATACTGAAAGTACGCTTGCTTCTGTATGTTTTTCGATTAAATATAGATTTGCTAAGCCTGCTAGTTCAAATAACGCAGCAATTCCGTTAGCTGTATTAAAATCATCGTCCATTGACGTTATAAACTGCTTACGAACTTCTTCGATTTTGTTTACCCATATATCTTTGTGGTCACCAAGTTCAGGTGATGTATCAAGTCGATGTGATAAATTTGCATACGACGTCCGAATACGCGCTAAACCATTTTCAGCATTTTCTACAAGCTCTTGTGAGAAATTAATCGGGTGACGGTATTGAACCGACAACATAAAGAATCGCAACACTTGTGGGTCAATTTGTTGACGAATGTCTTTCACTAACACAAAGTTACCTAACGACTTCGACATTTTTTCATTATCAATATTAATATAGCCATTATGCATCCAGTAACGAGCAAACTTCTTACCTGTATAGGCTTCTGACTGCGCAATTTCATTCTCATGATGAGGGAACGTTAAATCTTGGCCACCTGCATGAATGTCAATGGTGTCGCCTAGTAGTTCTCGAGCCATTACAGAACATTCGATATGCCAACCCGGACGCCCTTTGCCCCAAGGACTTTCCCAGGAAATCTCACCTGGTTTTGCATCTTTCCATAAAGCAAAATCAAGTGCATCGTCTTTCTTTTCTCCAGTTTCAATGCGCGCGCCAATCTTCAAATCATCTACAGATTGATGAGACAATTTGCCGTAGCCATCAAACTTTCGTGTACGGTAATAGACGTCGCCTTGCGATTCATACGCATAGCCTTTTTCAATTAGTACTCCTATAAATTCAATAATGTCATCCATATGTTCAGTTACGCGTGGATGTGAATCTGCTTTTTGGCAACCAAGTGCTCCTATATCTTCATGGTAAGCGGCGATAAAACGGTCAGTCAATTCAGATACTTCTTCACCAAGTTCGTTTGCAGTTCTAATTATTTTATCGTCGACGTCTGTGAAATTTGAAACAAAATTAACTTCATATCCACGGTACGTTAAATAACGACGCACGGTATCATAAACGATGACTGGTCTTGAATTCCCAATGTGAATGTAATTGTAAACGGTTGGTCCACACACATACATTTTTACCTTACCCTCTTCAAGCGGGATAAATGGTTCTTTTTGGCGAGTTAAAGTGTTGTAAATATGAATGCTCATTCTACGTTTCGCTCCTTTTTAATCTGTTGATTTAAATGCGCAACTTGGTCTTGCAAAATCGCGATTTTCTCTTCTAGCATATTACATTTATCGCCAACTGGATCCGGCATATCTTGGTGGTCCCAGTTTCGATTCACTTTTATTCCATCCTGTACAACGACCGTCCCCGGAATTCCTACAACGGTAGAATTAGGTGGTACATTTTTTAAAACAACCGAGCCACCGCCGACTTTGCTGTTCTCGCCTATAGTAATCGCCCCGAGTACTTTTGCTCCTGATGCAACTAACACATTATCGTGTAATGTAGGATGTCGTTTGCCTCGTTGTTTCCCGGTTCCTCCGAGTGTTACCCCTTGGAAAATCGTCACGTTATTTCCTATTTCACATGTTTCACCAATGACCACACCCATTCCGTGGTCAATAAAGAAGCGACGTCCAATCTTTGCACCTGGATGAATTTCAATTCCAGTGAAAAAACGACTGACTTGTGATACGAAGCGTGCAAGGAAAAAGAATTTCCGTTTAAAAAGTGCATGTGCAATTCTATGTGACCAAACTGCGTGTAAGCCTGAATACGTCAATACCACTTCAAGCGTACGTCTTGCTGCGGGATCTTGCTCAAAAACAACTGCTATATCTTCTTTCATTCGACCGAACATCATCAGTCCTCCTATAGTTTAATATAACTAACTTCTACTACTTACTTTGTTTATTGTTGATATTTCGCCTGTGAAATATTTATCGCTCAAACTGACGATTTATCACTCAAACACCTCTCACACTCTAGTTAACATGTTGAGTTGACATTCTTTCAAGCATTTACGGCATAGCTGTGCATTTAGGGTTCAATCTTATTTTCTTGCACAAAATAAAAAGCGCCCCTGTCAGTAACTGACAGAGACGCTATAATGGCGCGGTTCCACTCTGATTGGAAGGGTATGTTGCGAACCTTCCCACTTGGCGTCTATAACGTGACGATACGGCTCGCTTACTACTTGGTTCAGCTGAGCGCTCAGAGGTGCATTTCCATAGTGCTTTTGCTCAGACCACTTTCAGCCAGTGGTGGTCCTCTCTAAAGAGCGCGCCTTATGTACTTCTCCTCATCAAAGCTTTTGAATGTCTTGTATATGCTTGATCAAATGATAGATTAATTCTTACACCATCATGTTTGAAAGTCAAACTTATTGTTTCGTGTATTTCTCAACACGTGCAATTACTTTTGCTTTACCAATCAACGCAATGGCGTTCGGTAAATCTGGACCATGTGTTTGACCAGTTGCTACAACACGAATTGGCATGAACAAGTTTTTGCCTTTATGTCCTGTTTCTTTTTGAACGGCTTTAATTGCTGCTTTAATTAGATCAGGTTCAAACGCTTCTAATTGTTCTAATTGTGTTTTGAATGATGCCATGACTTCCGGAACTTGCTCACCAGCTAAAATAGCAGACGCTTCCTCATCATATGTCAGTTCTTCTTTAAAGAATAGGTCAGTTAGCTCAGTAATTTCAGCACCGAAACTCATTTGCTCATGGTAAAGGGCGATAACGCCAGTAGCCCATTGCTTTTCTTCTGCAGTCAACGTTGCTGGTAAACGACCTGCTTTTTGTAGATGAGGCAATGCAAGATCAACCACTTCTTCAAGTGAAAGTTGCTTCACATATTGGTTATTCGTCCACATTAACTTCTGCTTATCAAACATCGATGGCGATTTAGATAACCGGTTTACATCATACAGACGAATAAGATCTTCTTTCGAGAAAATCTCATCTTCCCCTTCAGGAGACCACCCAAGAAGTGCAAAGAAATTGAACATTGCTTCAGGAATGTATCCTAAATCTTTATATTGCGCAACGAATTGAATAATGGACTCATCACGTTTTGATAGTTTTTTACGGTCTTCATTAATGATTAACGTCATATGACCATAGTGAGGTGCTTCCCAACCAAATGCTTGGAATACCATTATTTGTTTTGGTGTATTTGATAAATGTTCTTCTCCACGGAAAACATGTGAGATCTTCATGAAATGGTCATCTAATACAACCGCGTAGTTGTACGTTGGAATACCACTTGCTTTTACAAGCACCCAATCACCCACGTCTTTTGATTCAAATGTTACCGAACCACGAACTAAATCTTTAAATGTATACGTCACGTCAGACGGAACGCGCATACGAATTGTATACGAAAGTCCTGCAGCTTCTTTTTCAGCAACTTCTTCTTTAGTTAAATTACGGCACGCGCCATTGTACATCGGCGCAGCGATACCTTTAGCTTTTTGTGCATCTTTAACCACTTCCAACTCTTCAGTTGTACAGAAACATTTATATGCATGGCCATTTTCAAGCATTTCTTGTGCATGTTTTTTGTATATATCAAGACGCTCCATTTGACGGTATGGTGCATATGGTCCGCCGATATCAACCGACTCATCATAGTCAATGCCTAGCCATTTCAAATTCTCAAGTTGCGATAGTTCGCCACCTTCAATATTACGTTCAATGTCCGTATCTTCAATACGCACGATAAATTTGCCGCCGTGATGGCGTGCATATAAATAGTTAAATAATGCGGTGCGTGCTCCGCCAATATGTAAATTTCCTGTTGGACTTGGTGCGTAGCGTACGCGAACTTCTTGTGTCATATGTGGTTCCTCCTCGAATATGTGCTAAACTTTGTCCAGTTTAACACAGGTCATTGCTATTTTTGAATGAGTAAAATTGTCGCTTGGGCCGCAATGCCTTCTCCACGCCCTGTAAATCCGAGTTTTTCAGTCGTTGTTGCTTTAACATTTACTTGAGACGGTTCAGCATGTAATAGCTGTGCAATACGGTCACGCATTTGACTAATGTAGGGTGCCATTTTTGGTGCTTGGGCAATAATCGTGCAATCAACATTGCCTAATTTGTAGCCTTTTTCTTCAACGATGTTCCAAATGTACGCGAGTAGCTTCGCTGAATCAGCATCTTTAAATTCAGGGTCTGTATCTGGAAAATGGCGACCAATATCACCTTCACCAATTGCACCCAGAGCAGCATCCGTCACGGTATGTAATAAAACATCGGCATCTGAATGACCGATTAAACCTTTTTCATATGGAATCGTAACGCCACCAATAATAAGTGGACGATCCTCTGCAAATTCATGTACATCAAACCCTTGTCCAACTCGAAACATTTAGTTTTCCTCCTGCTGTCTTTTTTGTAAGATGGCCTCACCAATTAGTAAATCCTCTTGTGTCGTCATTTTCACATTGTCATACGTACTTTCCACTACATGCACCGCAATGTTCAGTCGCTCGACAAGCATAGATTCATCGGTACCAAGGAAACCATCTCGCGCCGCTTGTTGCTGCGCTTTTATCAATATGCTAGCACGGAATGCTTGTGGTGTTTGGATCATCCATAATTGTTCACGGTCTATCGTTTCTTCGATAATGTGATTACGCACTCGTTTCATGGTATCTTTCGCTTTCACACCCGCTATGGCTGCACCGGTTTCATATGCTCTAAGTGTTAACTTAGTAATAACAGATGGTTCTATGAAAGGCCTTGCTGCATCGTGGACGAGTATTAATCCCGTCGTAGCATCAGCTGCTAGCACGCAGGCATACACACTATGCTGACGTTCATCGCCACCTGCAGGCATACCTTTTACTTTCGTAATGTGATAGTTCTGCAACATGTTCTGAATGATTGTGCGCTCTTCAGGTTTTACTGCGAGCCAAATGGCCATGCAATTAGGATCTTGTTCAAAGACATCGAGCGTATGAATTAAAATTGGTTTACCACGTAATGTTAGGAATAATTTATTATGCCCAGCCTTCATTCGCTTGCCGCTACCTGCAGCTGGTAATACAACGATATACTTCATTTAGGTATTCGCCTCTTTCGTTATTGAAAAGAAGACTGCCTCAACTGTCATACATTGATGACAGAAATGGCAGCCTCTATTCATTTACTTCCTTTTTGCAAAGATCATACGTCCTGCAGATGTCTGAAGAACACTTGTAACAACGACATCAATGGCTTGTCCAATATTGGCTCTGCCATCCTCTACGACAATCATCGTGCCATCATCTAAGTAGGCGACGCCCTGATTTTGTTCTTTGCCATCTTTAATGACTACAATATGCATATTTTCTCCCGGAATGACGATTGGCTTCACCGCATTCGCAAGATCGTTAATATTTAACACAGGTACTTGATGTAACGCACACACCTTATTTAAGTTAAAATCATTCGTTACAACCACGCCGCCCATCTTCTTGGCAAGGCGCATTAGTTTTAAATCCACTTCTTGAACTTCATCAAAATCTTCTTCCGTAATCAATAAAGCTGAAGCGCGTTCCGTTTGAAGTCGCTTTAATATATCAAGACCACGGCGCCCACGCGTACGTTTTAACGTATCAGAGGAATCGGCGATATGTTGCAATTCAGTCAAGACAAACTGAGGAACGACAAGCACGCCTTCAATAAATCCCGTTGCCGAAATATCCGAAATCCGGCCATCAATAATAACACTTGTATCTAGTAATTTATAAGATGATTGTTGAAGCTCTTGAGGATTATTATCGTCTTGTTTCTTCTTATCTACAATAGCTCTGCTCGCAGTAAACATTTGTGAAATCTCATCACGCTTTTTAAAGCCGACTTGAAAACCAAGATAACCTAAAATAATCGTTAATAATACGGGTAAAATAGAATTAATTACCGGTAGTTGAATCGAATCTACAGCAAAACTCAGGAGAAATGCGACACTGAGCCCAATAATCAGACCGAGTGTGCCAAACATTAAATCACCGATCGGCGCATTCAGTAATCGATCTTCCATCCATTTTAAAAACTCAATAAGGTAATCAGTCATCAACATTGCAAGGACAAACAAAAGAACGGCCCCTATTAAAACAGACACATAGGGATTGTTCAACCACGGGTTAGAGGATAAATTAATAAGTTCGTATAATTGCGGTAATAAAAGTAACCCGAGCGTTCCACCAATCAAGATAAATGTAATTCGAATAACCCACTTTAACACAAGCCCACCTCCTTTTTTTAATTATACATCTTTTCACTTATGAACACCTTTTTGACGTGGTCTAATATGGAAAAACTTTTGCAATAAGTGTGATGACATGCCTTTTTAGACACAATGCCCTTAATGGGTTTCTTAATATAAATAGAGGAAAAACTTTCCCACTCACGATTACGTGTTTGGGAAAGCTATTTTTAATGCATCGCTTACGTTTTCGACACCGACTACCTGAATACCTTCTGGATAGTCCCATCCACCTAGGTTGGATGCAGGAACAATTGCACGTTTGAAACCAAGTTTCGCTGCTTCTTGCACGCGTTGTTCAACTCGTGACACGCGACGTACTTCGCCCGTTAATCCCACTTCACCCATAAAACAGTCATAGGCGCTTACTGCTAGATCTTTGTAACTTGAAACAATTGTCGTTAATACAGCCAAATCAATGGCTGGCTCGTCTAACTTTACTCCACCTGCAACTTTGATGTAGGCATCTTGCGTTTGCAACAATAGGCCAACTCGCTTCTCCAATACAGCCATTAACAGTTGGACACGATTTTGATCAATACCACTTGCCATCCGTTTTGGGTAGTTAAAACTAGTCGGAGTGATTAATGCCTGAATTTCGACCAGTATCGGTCGGGTGCCTTCCATCGAAGCTACAACAGTGGACCCTGCTGCTCCTTGTGAACGTTCCTGCAAAAACAACTCAGAAGGATTTAGCACTTCTTTTAAGCCACCTTGTAACATTTCAAATATAGCAATTTCATTTGTTGAGCCAAAACGGTTTTTCTGTGAACGTAAAATTCGGTATGTATGGTGACGTTCACCTTCGAAGTAAAGGACTGTATCAACCATATGTTCAAGTATTCTCGGCCCTGCAATTTGACCTTCTTTTGTTACGTGTCCTACTAAGAAAATAGCAATATTTTTCGTTTTAGCGATGCGCATTAACTCCGCTGTACATTCACGCACCTGAGTAACGCTACCAGGGGCAGAAGTGACATCTGGATGATGCACCGTTTGGAT
Organism: Paenisporosarcina sp. TG-14; assembly: GCF_000297555.1. Taxonomy (NCBI): domain Bacteria; kingdom Bacillati; phylum Bacillota; class Bacilli; order Caryophanales; family Caryophanaceae; genus Paenisporosarcina; species Paenisporosarcina sp. TG-14. Next base: position 93,087 of record NZ_AMGD01000040.1, on the reverse strand, counting down.
AGAATCGATAACGACAAACTTCGGTTCAACTTGATCAATTGCTTCGTTTACCAATTCCAAGTTAGTTTCGGCATATATATATAATTCAGAAGAGTCAACACCTAGTCGCTCTGCACGGAGTTTCGTTTGGCGAATAGACTCCTCCCCAGACATGTACAACACGCGCTGCCCTTTATTGGCAAGTAACGCGGAAACTTGAAGCAATAACGTGGATTTTCCAATACCTGGATCTCCACCAATTAATATTAGTGAACCTGGCACGATGCCTCCACCGAGTACACGATCAAACTCAGAAAGATCAATTTTCACACGTGGTTCGTCATCTGTTTCTATCGCTGTAATAGGCAAAGCTTTTTGTGAACTATTTTCAGAATGTTGGAAAGTCCGGCGAGGTCCTTTTACGACTACCTCTACCTCTTCCACCATCGTATTCCACTCGCTACAGCCAGGGCATCGCCCCATCCATTTCGCAGATTCATAGCCACATGAGTTACACATAAATTTCGTTTTACGTTTAGCCATAGTTCCTCCTATGTAGAAAAAAGGGCATCCCGAACAGTCTCGCCGGAATGCCCAAATTGTATTATTCTGCTACTGTTACTGCCTCTGCCTCTTTTGAACGAATAAAGAATTCATTATCTTTTACATCAAAAACTACTTTGTATCCAGTTAAAACTGTGCCTTTTAAGAGTTCTTCTGACAAGCGATCTTCTACATGCTTTTGAAGTGCGCGACGAAGTGGACGTGCTCCGTACTCTGGATCGTAGCCTTCAACAGCTATTTTATCTTGTGCTGCTTCAGTTAACTCTAGCTCGATTTCTTGTTCTTTTAAGCGTGTTGTCAATTGACCTGTCATCAATGTCACAATTTCTTTTAAGTGCTCTTTTTCTAGTGCATGGAACACTATCATTTCATCTACACGGTTTAAGAACTCTGGACGGAATGCTTTTTTCAATTCTTCAAGCATTCTGCCCTTCATGTCTTTATATTTTTGCTCGCCGTCTTGCAAGTTGAAGCCGACGTATTTGTTTTTTCTCAAAGCTTCCGCCCCAACGTTAGAGGTCATGATGACAATGGTATTACGGAAGTCGACTGTTCGCCCTTTTGAATCAGTTAAGCGTCCATCTTCTAATACTTGTAATAAAATATTGAAGACATCTGGATGTGCCTTCTCAATTTCATCTAACAAAATAACAGAGTATGGTTTACGACGAACTTTCTCCGTCAACTGACCGCCTTCTTCATGACCTACATAGCCAGGAGGTGAACCGACAAGACGTGAAGTCGAGTGTCTCTCCATGTATTCGGACATGTCGACACGAATCATTGCTTCTTCATCACCGAACATGCTTTCAGCTAAGGCACGAGCAAGTTCTGTTTTACCAACACCTGTTGGTCCTAAGAAAATGAATGAACCGATTGGGCGTTTTGGATCTTTTAATCCAGCACGTGCACGACGAACTGCGCGAGAAATGGCAGTGACTGCTTCATTTTGACCAATTACACGTTTGTGTAATGTACTTTCTAAATCTAATAATTTCGCAGACTCTGTTTGTGCCAGTTTCGAAACTGGAATTCCCGTCCACATGGATACAACGGCTGCGATATCTTCTACTGTTACTTCAGACTCTGCTTTGCCTTGTTCTTCTTTCCATGTTTTCTTCGTACTTTCAAGCTCTTCTTTCAGCTTTTGTTCCGTATCACGGAAGGAAGCTGCTTTTTCAAACTCTTGACTTTGTACCGCTGCATTTTTCTCCGAACGAATCGCTTCTAAACGCAGTTCTAATTCTTTCAAATTTGGTGGTGTTGTATACGAACGTAAACGAACTTTTGAACCCGCTTCGTCAATTAAGTCAATTGCTTTATCTGGTAAGAAACGATCAGAAATGTAACGGTCCGACATTTTGGCTGCTGCAACAATTGCTTCATCCGTAATTTTCACACGGTGATGTGCTTCGTAACGATCACGCAGACCTTGAATGATTTGAATGGACTCTTCAACTGATGGCTCTTCTACACGTATTGGTTGGAAGCGACGTTCTAAAGCGGCATCTTTTTCAATGTATTTACGATACTCATCAAGCGTCGTTGCACCAATACACTGAAGTTCTCCACGGGCAAGTGATGGTTTCAAGATATTCGAAGCATCAATTGCTCCTTCAGCACCACCAGCACCAATTAACGTATGAAGCTCGTCAATGAAAAGAATAATATTTCCTGCTTGGCGAATTTCATCCATCACTTTCTTCAAGCGATCCTCAAACTCACCACGGTATTTCGTACCCGCTACAACCGTACCCATATCTAATGTCATAACGCGTCGATCTCTTAAAATTTCAGGTACTTCATTTGAAATAATTTGTTGCGCTAAACCTTCAGCAATTGCCGTTTTACCAACACCTGGTTCTCCAATAAGAACAGGATTGTTTTTCGTACGACGAGATAACACTTCAATAACACGCGTGATTTCTTTGCTTCGTCCAATGACTGGATCCAAGCTACCTTCACGTGCAATTTGAGTTAAATCACGTGCCAAGCTATCAAGCGTTGGTGTATTCGCTGCAGGATTGGCCCCACCACTTGCTTGAACATGGTCGTTACTTCCTAACAGTTGCAATACTTGTTGACGTGCTTTGTTTAAGCTAACTCCTGAATTGTTTAGGACACGAGCTGCCACACCTTCACCTTCGCGAATTAATGCTAACAACAAATGCTCTGTGCCGATGTATGAATGTCCCAGTTTACGTGATTCGTCTACTGATAATTCAATAACTTTCTTAGCACGCGGTGTGTAGTGAACGATTGGACCTACGTCCCCAGTTCCCATTCCCACAAGCTCTTCAATGTTTTCTTCAATCATTTTAGTGCTTACTTCGATTGCTTCCATTGCTTTTGCAGCAATCCCGCCACCTTCACGGATTAAACCTAATAATATATGTTCAGTTCCAATGGACTCGTGTTTCATACGGATGGCTTCTTCTTGAGCTAATTGGAGCACTTTTTGTGCGCGTTGTGTAAATCGATTAAACATCATGAATTTCCTCTCCTTCATCGTCTATATTATTATTTACTTGCAACCGTTCTCTAAACAACTTTGCTCGAAATATATCACGTTCTTCAAGTTGCAAGGGAACCCCTGCATACTTTTGCAAAAAACCTGGTTGCATAAACATCATGCATTCATTCAAAATTGCAACTTTGACTCCTTTAATCAAGCCAAGATCAATGCCAAGACGCACATCAGATAAACAACGTCCTGCTTCTTCTGTCGTTAAAAGTCGTGCATACGTTAACACGCCAAGTGACCGGTACAAGCGATCTTCCAATACATTCGGTCTGGTATGTATTAAAGCCGCCCTTGCTTCACGTTCTTTTTTAATTATTTGTTCAGTAACACTTTGCAGATCAGTTAAAATATCTTCCTCTGATTTCCCAAGTGTCGTTTGGTTGGACATTTGATATATATTACCAAGAGCTTCGCTACCTTCTCCGTATATCCCACGCACGACCATACCTAGTCGTGTAATAGCTGTTACAATGCGATTCATTTGATTGGTCATCGTCAGCGCTGGTAAATGCATCATGACTGATGCACGTAGGCCAGTTCCCGTATTTGTTGGGCAACTCGTTAAATAGCCAAACTCTTCATCAAATGCATACGGCAATTGTTTTTCAAGGATGTCATCAATTTTATCCGCTTGACGCCATGCTTCGTGAAACTGTAGTCCTGGGTATATACATTGTATGCGAATATGATCTTCTTCATTGATCATTACACTCACTGATTCATCATTTGATAATAAAACGGAACCCACTATTTCCGAATTAGCAAGCTTAGGGCTAATTAAATGCTTTTCCACCAAAACTTGTCGGTTCAGCGTAGATACCTCTTTTATATCTATATACGAAAAGGTCGACTCAAGTTCCGCTTCTGCATCAAGTAAAACCGAAGAAATTGCTTGATCTACTTGTAACGCTTCATTTTCTGTAAAAGAAAGTGGAAAACGGAACCCCGTTAAATTTCGAGCGAGTCGGATTCGCGTACTCATTACAATATCTGAATGCTCGCCCTCCCCAGCCATCCAACTCGTCGCGGAGTTATTTAGAAAACGTTCAATTGTCATCGCGGTTTTCACCTCCGCTTTGTAGCTGTTCCTCTAAAGCACGTGCTTCGTCTCGAAGTAGTGCGGCCTCTTCAAAATTTTCAATCTCTATTGCCGTTCGCATCAATGTGCGCACAGACTCAATTTGCCTTTTTAATTTAAGGGTTTGACCAAATGTACTTGGCGCTTTCCCAACATGTTTGACGTTTCCATTATGCAATTTCTTAAAAACTTCTGGCAATTGTTCGTGAAAACTCTCATAACAATGTGCACAACCAAACTTCCCTTGTTTTAAAAACTGCCGGAAAGTCCATTCACACGAACTACAGCTAGTTGCTTCAGTTTGCTGCTTTTGCTGTAGCTGTTGGTTTTCTGGAATACCGAACCAATTTGATAATAATTGATGTAGTGAAAGTGGATCTTGTAAATCTAAGTGAAACGGATGGAAATCCTGTGCACATACATCACAATAATGACGTTGCACTTGTTCCCCATTAAGTATCTGCGTGACGGTTACTTTCGTCGGTCGCTGTTTACAATTTTCACATATCATCTGCGCTAGCCTCACTTTAACTGTTCATACTTGAGTGTTAAGAGCATCGCTTGCATGATGCGCGAACGCACTTCATCACGATGCGGCAAAGGTAATTTGAGCGTTGTCCGATCAAGCGCGGCGAGTATCATCTTCGCTTCACGCCTGGTCACTACATCCTCATCGATTAAACGGAACACAATGTCTTCCGTCATTGTTTGAGACGCTCCAAGCTCTAAACTCACTAAAATTGTTTCAATTAACTCCGCTTTCGTGTGTGCACGTACGCGAACAATCCGAATATAGCCTCCGCCCCCCCGCTTACTTTCAACAAGGTAGCCTCGGTCTGCAGTAAAACGTGTGTTAATTACATAATTTATTTGCGAAGGCACGCATTGAAATTGTTCAGCAATTTCGCTTCGTTTAATCTCAATATGCCCCTTACCATCTAATTCGATAACTTTCTTTAAATATCCTTCAATAATATCCGAAATATTCCGCATACAATCACCTCCTAAAAGATTAGATCTGAGTGCGAGTCACGATTAATACCTACAGCCAACTTAAGAAAACCCTGACTTTGACTATCTTTGACTTTATTATATAAGGGGGGATAAGAGTGTGCAATTTATATGCTTTTCCAAGTGAAAATGTTTGAAATGATCCTAGTTAATAAGGGGATTTCTATAAAACTTAAAAAACCATATGAATTCTTCACTAACAGAAAAAAGCCATGGAGTGATTAGCGACCATTTAGGTTCGTTTTGTTTCCGCTACGCTCCTGTTGAAAGAAGAAATCACCAAGGAGTGTTTCATCAGCAAGTCGACTTGGCTAGTGAGGCGGTTTTTGATGGTCTCTTTCGATGGTGAAATATTTATCGGCCACTTTGGGGTGTTTATCGGCCAAACTAGGGGTTTTATCGGCCAAAATTGACGATTTATCGGTCAATGACGTCTCATGGCCTAGTTAACTTGGTATAACAACTTCTGATAAAGTGAGCGTTTCGTTATGTAACCTTATCCCACAGTAAACAGCCATGGAGCGATTAGCGGAATGGTAACCATTCAAGGGTTTCCACTCTGTTTCGCAGAAGAATTAAATGGTTTTGGTTCCGCTACGCTCCTATTGAAAGAAGAAATCGCCAAAGAGTGTTTCACCAGCAAGTCGACTTGGTTAGTGAGACGGTTTTTGATGGTCTCTTTCGATGGTGAAAAGTTTATCGGCCAAACTAGGGGGTTTATCGACCATATTCGAGATTTATCGGCCAATTATGTCTCGCCGCCTAGTTAACTTGTTGAAACAATTCCTGATAAATTAAAGATTTTGTTACGAAATCGTCTCCCTCAGAAAACAGCCATGTAACGATTAGCGAAATGGGAACCATTTAGTTTTCCACGCTGTTTTGCAGAAGGATTGAATAGTTTTGGTTCCGCTACGCTCCCGTTGAAAGAAGAAATCGCCTAGTTTTTTTTATTAGGTAGTTAACTAAATGGGATGAGTTTTATGGATTAGCCACTTTCTGTTTTTATTACCCCCTATTCTTTCTGAATTACTTGCTCTTAACATTCTTTTCGTTGTGGTTTCCGAATTCATCCCTGTAAATTTCATCCATTCGCTGGTCGTTAGTTCCTCACTAAAAAGAATGCTATATTCTTGAAGTGTTGTTAAATGTGATTTTTCACTTTTATATTGGCATATAGAACAACGCCAATATTTGTTTTTATAATTCAGTTTCGTCATGACACAATCGGGACATAGGACCCCCATTGTAAGATCAGAAAAAACCGTAGTTGGGATATGGGAAGGTTTATTGGGTGTGAGCACTGGCTCGTTGAGAACAAAAAGTTGATGTGCTTTGCGATGATCAAATTGGGGGGAGTGTTGATCCGCATATGATTGATGTAACTTTTCTAATGCTCGATATAATCCTGATACATGTATAGCTACACTATTGGGAAATGGCTTTTCTAATATGGAGGAAGGGTTTGAAAAAACAATTATGCCATGAACTGGTATTGACATAGAATGCCGCTTTAATAAAGTTTTGACGAATCTCTCGCTACGTCGCAGCTGATTTTCTGGATCACCCATACTTTCAAGCGGGTCATTTTCCTTGCGTCGAGTTAATTGATGCGTTTCCTCATCGTATGATAATAGGCCAGGAATATTTTTCACTTCAATAATTAAAATGAATTTTGAATAGATAACTAGTGAATCAATTTGACAATAAGATGATTCGTTCCCTACTAATAAATTTTTCATTACGATGTACGAATCGAAAAACTTGCCTTCACTCAACTCACGATCAACCCGGAGTTCACCAGCATATCCTCCACCTTCTTTTCTTAACATTTTCTGAACAGTGGTCCAGAATGGATGGACTTTTGACAACCGTCTATCAAGCGCTTCATAGAATAAATATTTGTCCGATTTATTTCTATTATTGTTCAAACGAAACCTCCACTAAGTGACATATTTTCACTTTAATAGACTCGCTCACTTTAATCAAGAATATTCTGTTATTAGTGATTGGAATGGTAGATTTTTGTTACGCAATTTTATTAGTGAAACAATCCCTAATAAAGTGAGGGTTTCGTAACGAAACCTTCTCCCACAGAAAACAGCCATGCCGCGATTAGCGGAATGGTAACCATTCAAGGGTTTCCACTCTGTTTCGCAGAAGAATTAGATGGTTTTGGTTCCGCTAAGCTCCTATTGAAAGAAGAAATGGCTGAGACGGTTTTTGATGGTCTCTTTCGATGGCAAAAAGTTTATCGGCCACTTTGGGGTGTTTATCGGCCAATGACGTCTCATGGCCTATTTAACTTGGTGTAACAACTTCTGATAAAGTGAGCGTTTCGTTATGCAACCTTATCCCACAGTAAACAGCCATGGAGCGATTATGGATAGATACATTTTTCCAACAAAATAAAAAAAATAACATTTTTTATTATTTTTTTGTAGTGGATTTATTCATCGGATGGGAAAAGCGAAACCGCCAGAAGCCCGTCAACTCAACGATGTATATTTACTGTATAAAAGAGAATCGAACGAAAAGGCGAAGAAGTAAGGGCCTGTAAGGGATTGGGTGTGAGGAATAACTTCCTATTCGTGGTGTTATGTCAACCAAGGGTGTATACGTGATACATGCCGGTTAGCGCTTGGAATCCCCAGCCGGAAAATTCAAAACAATTAATTATATGGTAAAATGTTCTAAATGAATTAATTTTAAGGGGGAAAACAGTGAAAAGTTTTATTTTATTGATCACTTCTTTATTTATATTATCAAGTTGTTCAAATGAAAAAGTAAAAATAGATGAAACTGTAAAAGTAAATGAAGAAAATTGGGAAGAAAGTGCAACGTTGGTTAGAGAAGTTGTTGTCACAGATGATGGGCAAATAGGTGATTTTATCTTTCATATTGGAAATAATGGAAGACTTGGTTTTGGGGAGTATGGACCATTCATTGCAGGTGAAACACAGAAGTATATGTGGCATTTTTGGGATAATAAAGCTTCTTTAACAAAACCATTTAAAGTAATCGGAGTAAGTAAGGAAACAGGAGAAGAAATAATGGTTATTAAAAAACCAGCTAATAGTAATCTTTCACCTAAAACTGGACCGGACAATCCCCATCTTGTACCTTCATCAATGAAGTTACCTACTCCTGGATTATGGAGGTTGGAAGTTTATTTTGGTGAAGAAATTTTTGGGAATGTTGTTGTTAATGTAGAAGACAAATAGTCTTCTTCAATTGATCACTTCCTAGTCCGGTTGTTATGTCAACCTAGGATGTGTACGTGATACATCCAGTTGAGTAAGGCGGATCATTTGGTTTCTTGTTCAACTACCATGAAAATTAATCTGAATAGGAGGGAAGAATTGAAAAAACAATATTTTGTTCAATACTCCGATGATAGTACAATTAATTACTTTGCCATTCCAAAAGATATTTTCACATTTATTGATATTGGAATTAGAGATATAGGAACTGATTTTATTTCCACGTTGGTTCAAAATATGTTCAGCTTTCCAATTTTCTTTGTTTTGGAATCCGATATTTTTGAAAACGGGAAAAGTGTCATTTCGGAAAGGAATATCCCTGCCTATAAATTTTCTTCTGACGGTTTTATTATTAAAATCAACTCGGTTGATACATTGGAAGCAATCTGTGATATATCGGTTGATTTAGCTTTGAATGGAATAAGCGTATTTATTTTCTATGGAGAAGGGCTTTATGAGGAGGATTTAGTTCCATCGAGGCAATGGAATAAACCTGTTGAATTTAAAAATCTTGATTTTCAAAAGGTCGAAACCTTTATTGATGTGAGCGAGATTGGACTTATCTTATCTAGCAAAAACAATAAATTCAACTCCCCCAGAAAAGTTTCACACTTTATATCCGCTGCCTATTCACTTGATGTAGAGAACAGCGATATGTAACCAAACTTAGTTTAGTGTACGTAATTGAACATAGATTGTTGAACGAGTTCTTGAACATTAAAGAAAGAGTTAAACCTCAGAAAACACTGTACATATGGGGTGTTCATTAACTCCTAAGTTTTGTTACTCTTTAAAATAAAATTTTTATGTCAAATATTTTGTTTGAAAAGGGCATAGCAATCACGTCTGATAGCCTAGTTAACTTGGTGAAACAACTCCTGATAGAATGAGGGTTTCGTTAAGTAACCTTCTCTCACAGAAAACAGCATTGTAGCGATTAGCGAAATGGTAACCATTCAGGGTTTTCCACTCTGTTTCGCAGAGGGATTAAATAGTTTTTTTTTCGCTACGCTCCTATTGTAAGAAGAAATCGCCAGGGTTCATTTCATCAGCAAGTCGACCTAGTGAGATGGTTTTTGATGGTCTCTTTCGATGGCGAAAATTTTATCGGCCACTTTGGCGTGTTTATCGGCCAAACTAGGGGTTTTATCGGCCATATTCGAGATTTATCGGCCAAAACTGACGATTTATCGACCAAACACGTCTCTAAGCCTAGTTAACTTGGTGAAACAACTCCCGATAGAATGAGGGTTTCGTAACGAAACCCTCAAAAACAGAAAACAGCCTTGTAGCGATTAGCGGAATGGTAACCATTTAGGTTATTCACGCTGTTTCGCAGAAGGATTGAATAGGTTTGTTTCCGCTTCGCTCTAGTTGATAGAAGAATCTCTAAAATTTGTTTTACTAGGTAGGTAACTTGTTGTAACAACTCAAAAAAGCGCCACTTCTTATGAGCAGCGCTTCCTAACGATATTATTTTATAATTTCTCCCTTAAAACTCTCCCCGTGATAAATTCCAACCATGCATAAACGCCTGTTTTAACAGTGGCATTTGACGCAGCATCTCGCGTTGGATCTAGGCACACGAAATCGATGTGTCGAACGGCGTTATGTTGGCCGATGCGCAGTAAACTTTGGAACAATTCTTCTGCACTCATGCCCCCGGGTGTTGAAGCCGGTACACCCGGTGCAACCGCTATATCTAGCACATCCATATCGATTGTTACATACACTCTATCAACTTTTTCTGCCAATAGAGATAGTTTATTCATTACGCACTGAGCCACCCCTAGCTCACGTGCTTTTCGCAAAGTTACCATACGAATGCCTTGCTCTCTTGCATAAGCAACTAATGGCTTTGCATTAAAATATCCGTGTAATCCAATATTCACAACGTCTTCACCTCGAACAGTCCCACCATCAATGAGTTGACGAATCGGCGTGCCATTCGCTGGTCCTAATTCAACCGGATCACGTACGTCTAAATGTGTGTCGAGTTGCAAAATGCCTATGCGTTCAGTTGGAAAAGCACGTTTTACTCCTCTAACTGCACATGCGGTAACCGAATGATCTCCACCGATTAAACACGTGGTTGCCGTGTCAAATGCACTCACCAATTCACGAGTTGTTTCTTCAATTCGCTCATGTGAGAGTAAAATATCCGTTGTATGCATGGCGATATCTCCAGCATCACGAACAGCATACCCTGACAAATCCAAGTCCTCGTCCAAATTATAGCTAGAGAACCCTTTCCACATCTTGCGGAATTCCAGTGGATATAAGGAAGCCCCTGACACGCTAATAGAAGAGCGTGAAAGCGGCGCGCCATAAAGCACCATGTCTGCTGCATCTTCACCCAGTGGTTTAACCCATTGATGCACGAAATCTCCAGAAGCAGCACGCCAAGACAATTCAGGTTGCTGTAAATGTTTCATTTAACCCACCACCTGAACGCCTTTTTTCCATACACAACTAACGTGATTGACGCCGAATAAATATTGCAATTCTTGATAATTTGATACTTTCCACATCACGAGGTCCGCTTGCTTTCCTACTTCCAAAGAACCGACACGGTCTTGCATACCAATAGCACAAGCGGCATTCATAGTTGCTGCAACTAAAGCTTCTGCTGGTGTTAAACGCATGGAAATACATGCTAAGTTCATGACAAGTGGCATCGAAGTTGTTGGAGAAGATCCTGGGTTGCAATCCGTCGAAATGGCCACGGCAACTCCTGCATCAATCATGGCACGACCTTGCGCCGCTTCTTCTCTCAAATACAACGCTGTTGCAGGCAATAAACACGCGATAACGCCCGCTTCCGCCATTAAACGAATACCTTCGTCAGAGGCTTTTAGTAAATGCTCCGCTGAAATTGCACCAACTTTAGCAGCGAGTTCTGCACCACCATATGACTTAATTTCATCGGCGTGAATTTTCGGAATCAAGCCGAGTTTCTTTCCTGCCTCTAAAATTCTTTCAGATTGCTCGGGTGTGAATACGCCAACTTCACAAAATACATCATTAAAAACAGCGAGTCCCTCTTGCGCCACACGTGGCAACATCTCATTGACCAATACATCAATATATTCTTCTTCACGGCCTTTATATTCGACAGGTACTGCATGGCCACCCATAAACGTCGGCACTAAATCAATCGGGTGACTTTCATTCAGCCGCTTCATAACGCGAAGCTGTTTTAATTCCGTTTCTAAATCTAAGCCGTAGCCACTTTTACCCTCAACCGTTGTGACACCGTGTTGCAAGAAAGAGTCAAGGCGTCGCGTTGTTTGCCCCACCAATTCATCTTCTGTTGCTTCGCGAGTCATCCGTGAGGTCGCATGAATTCCGCCACCTGCATTCATGATTTCCATATAAGTTGAGCCTTCAAGACGCATTTCGAATTCACGTTCTCGGCTTCCACCGTAAGCAACATGCGTATGTGGATCAACTAAACCTGGCGTCACTAAACGCCCCGTTGCATCCACTACTTCTGCTTCATGAACACGTGCACCAAACAACGCTTCAATCTCTGAAGATGTACCCATAGCGATAATCTCTCCATTTTCGACCCACACACTGCCGTTTTCAATAATTCCAAGTTCCGACATTTCTTTTTTACGTCGAGGTCCATTTTCACCAGCTACCGTAACAAGTTGCGCGGCGTTCTTTATCCAAAGTGGTCTCATACTTTAGCGTCCTTTAGCATAGGAATATTTACGCCTTTTTCTCGCGCCGTCTCAATTGCCAAGTCATAACCTGCATCTACGTGACGAACGACACCCATACCTGGATCCGTTGTTAAGACACGCTCAATACGCGCTTCCGCTTCTTTTGTTCCATCTGCTAAAATAACCATTCCCGCGTGGATAGAGTAACCCATCCCAACGCCTCCGCCATGATGTACGGAAACCCATGTAGCGCCTCCAACAGCATTGACCATTGCGTTCAAAATCGGCCAATCTGCTACGACATCTGAGCCGTCTTTCATTGATTCTGTTTCACGGTTTGGTGAAGCAACAGAACCTGAATCTAAATGGTCACGTCCGATAACAATCGGTGCACTTAACTCACCACTTGCGACCATGTCGTTAATGATTTTCCCGAAACGAGCACGTTCGCCATATCCTAACCAACAAATACGTGAAGGTAGGCCTTGGAAATGAATTCTTTCTTGCGCCATTTTAATCCAGTTACATAAATGCTTGTTGTCACTAAACTCTCGTAAAATCACTTCGTCTGTTTTGAGAATATCTGCAGGATCACCAGACAGCGCTACCCAACGGAATGGTCCTTTTCCTTCGCAGAACTGAGGACGAATATAAGCAGGTACAAATCCAGGGAAATCAAACGCACGTTCAACCCCTTCATCTTTTGCGACCTGGCGAATGTTGTTTCCATAATCAAAAGTAACGGCACCTTTATCCATCATCTCAACCATTGCCGATACATGTGTTGCCATAGATGCTTTAGACAATTTCACGTATTCAACTGGATCTGCTTCGCGAAGTTTCGCTGCATCTTGTAATGACATCCCAGACGGTATATAGCCATTTAACGGGTCATGTGCTGACGTTTGATCTGTTAATACGTCCGGAATAAAGCCCCTAGCAATCATTTGTGGCAGGACATCAGATGCATTTCCAAGCAAGCCAATTGATAACGCTTTGCCTGCAGCCTTTGCTTCTTCAGCTAATCGAATCGCTTCATCTAAAGAATCAGTTTTGACATCTGTGTAACGTGTTTCAATGCGTCGGTCAATTCGCGTCTCATCCACTTCAATCCCGATACACACACCACCAACCATAGATACTGCTAACGGTTGAGCTCCACCCATCCCGCCAAGTCCAGCAGTTAACGTAATTGTGCCTTTTAGCGACTCGCCAAAATGTTGTTTTGCTAATTCTGCAAATGTTTCATACGTCCCTTGCACGATTCCTTGTGAACCAATGTAAATCCAGCTTCCTGCCGTCATTTGTCCATACATCATTAAACCCTTTTTATCTAACTCATGGAATGTTTCCCAGTTTGCATAGGCAGGAACAATATTGGAATTGGCAATTAACACACGTGGTGCATCCAAATGCGTTTTGAAAATAGCCACTGGTTTTCCAGATTGAACGAGCAACGTCTCGTCATTTTCTAACTCTTTCAAAGAACGCACAATCGCGTCAAAGCATTCCCAGTTACGCGCCGCTTTGCCGATTCCACCATAAACAACTAAATCCTCAGGACGCTCCGCCACATCTGGGTCTAAGTTATTCATAAGCATGCGAAGTGCCGCCTCTTGCTGCCATCCTTTTGTATTCAACGCTGTACCTCTATAACGGAATACTCGACCCTGTGTATTTGATTTCATTTTCAGTCATCCCCTTTATCAATATCTTTATTTATAACTTCATTGTAACTTGAAATTTCAGTTTATTAATTATAACTTAATTCATTATTTATGTTTTATTGACTTTTTTATTTATTTTATAAACTTTTTTATCATTTAGTTCATTTAATTAGTAGGATTACAATTAAATTAGAATTCTATATTTTTCACACAAAAAGAAGACCGATTAATTTCGCCGGTCTCCTTAAACTACTACTTATTAACTTAATTAGTTTACAATTTATGTTACTTTTTTGAACAATGTCAAAGAGTAGATTGCAGCAATTCCGACTAGTACATAAACTATACGAGCGAAAGCACTATCCATGCCGCCAAAAAGTCCGCCTACCAGATCCCATTGGAATAAACCAAATAGCAACCAGTTTAATCCACCAATAATGATTAATAAAAGTGCAATGGTATTTAAATTTTTCAACTTCTACAACTCCTTCTGTTTAATAGTTATCCTATTTTTTATAACTTTAAAGCTACTTTTATATCTAATTAATAACAACCATTAGTATGAGTCATTTGAAATAATTTATGCATCATAAGGACATCTTATGATTAATTGCTACAATAAACTCTTTTATGTCTTTTTAACTCATCATTTGACGACACTTTTTCTGCATGCATTAAAAAAAGACCGATTTTTTCGGTCTTTAAGGAATTTATTTATTTACCTTTTTTGCCTGTACATGTTCAAAAAGGACTATTCGTTTTGTTGCCACTGAAAAACTTCTCGTGAGTATATAAAATTTAAGAGAATGCGTAGAATATTTTAGAAAAGCATAGAAAATAGAATTACTATTTCAGCAGCTTCGATGGATATTGCTTGGTATTTCAATGAAATTTTCGGTGAGCGTTTGCTCAGTTGGAAATTTAGAGGTTCAAGTTGGAAAAATCACGCTCCAAGTTATAATAGATAACATTTGGAAATTAGAATGAAAAGGAAGGAAATTCTAGAGCAGTGACAAAAAAACTAAAATTTTAAAATAAATGGGAAAAGAATCCACAAAACAGCAAATCCAAAATTAATTAAGTAGAACTTTTTATCTACTTTTTGAAGATATGCTTCAAACCCGTCTACAAATGAAGATATCCCAGCTGCAATAAAAAGCCACTTTATGAAAAAGAAATCCATATCGTTGGTTATTGCCAAAATCAACAGAATGACCATTGTTACCACTATTAAAGCCCTGAAAACAGTAACTTTTTTTGAACTAGTCAATTTAGGAACTTTTTCAAAAAATATCCCCATTAATATAACACCACCTGCATATTATTTAATTTGTATAATCCATTACCGGATTGTACACTCACAAATTTCTACTATTCTTATTTCCACGCTATTTCCTATTTTACCATTAAATCTCTTATAATTGGGTTCTTTACCCAATTATAAGAGATTTCAAATAAGTATGCTGACACTTTTTTGAACGCCCTTTCAATATACTTTTCTGTATTCCATTTAATCAAATCGATACATAGAAGGTGTAATCCCTGTTGCAACTTTAAATTTCGCATTGAAATATGTTTGATGGGAGTAGCCAGCTAATCGCGAGACTTCTTCAAGAGATGCTGTCGTTTCTTTTAGTAATCGTTTAGCTTCTCGAATACGAATTTCTTGAAGAGTATCTCGAAATTTCTTTCCAGTATTATGAGAGAACTTACGACTCAGCGTGCTTTTATTCATTTGGAGTGTTTGCGCACAAGTCGCTAAATTCCATGAAGAATCCCAATAATTCGATTCCATCATCATACGGACTTTCTCTGAAAAATTGGAAGTTCCTTCTTCGGGAATACTCGTTTCTTTCATTAATTTGGAAGTGAAGTCACCTAACTTTTGAATAATAAGATACATGACAGGCTCACGAATAATGTCTTGAAATAAACGATGGTATTGTTGTTCGATTGACTCATTGCCAATTGACTTTGCCTTCATATATCTTCGCATTTGCGCAAGTACACTCGTTAAGCGAATACGTACCATTTCTGGATCTGGATACGGTGCCTCGAGCGTTAGAAAGTCTTGCTCAAACCAATTACGAATCGCATTCACATCTTGCTTTTCTAACATTTCAATCCATATGCGTTGCTCAAGTGGAGACAAGAATGGATCGAGGTCTCTCCATGTTAAGTCGGTCAATTCGAGCGACAAAATATCATATCCGTCATAAAAAATTCGCTCTTGGAAACGACGCATTTTTTGATACAATATTCGAGTACTTTTACCCTCCACAGATTCGTACAGATAAATGGATAGTAGCGCATCGGACTGACGTTTCCATGATGCAAAAAATGACCGGTAGGCATCTTGAAGGTCTTCCTGTTGAGATAATCGATGGACAACTAGAACAAACTGCGAGAAAGGGAACACGTCAAAAGTTGTCGGAAACGGGAACTCTTCTAATGCTCTTACTAGCTGCGACCCTTGTTCTCTATCGGAAGGCACAATCGCACTCATTAATAGTGGATAATTGGGGTACGTCTCAGCTAATAGCAAATCCTCATATGTAAGGATTGTTTCATGTACTGAATCGAGTTGAGTAGTGCTCTGCTTTTCATTACGAAAACGAAAGCGTGCTTGTTGCACATGCTTAACGAGATGTTCTGGTTGAAAAGGTCTGAATAACACATCTTCCGCTTTAAGTGTCAGCGCTCGGTAGGCTGTTTGAAACGTTCTCTCAGAAGAAATCCCAAGCCACTGAATATGTTGTGGCAGAAATGATTGCTCCTGTGATGACCATAAATCAAGATCCACAATTAAGAAATCACTGGCATGGTCTTTAATATGTTTTGAGAACTGTTGTACATCGTCCACTATATCCACATGGAGATCTCGGAGTTGTGAAGTGATGATCCACTTTAGTCCTTGTCCCTCCAGTGGGTCTTTTGTGAGAATCAAGATATTCATCGCAGCGACCTTCCTTTCTTAAAGCTTTCGGGCAATAAAAGAACCTAGAGTTAGTACCGCGAAGGCAATAGAGAAAAAGATAGCCAACATACCCACTTCAATCGACTCATAACCAAACATATAAAAAACGAAAATGATAAACCCAATAAAAAATAACAGCATGGTTGATCCATAGGCAAAGAAATTTCGCGTATTGTGGCTGGTACGTTCATCACTATCTGGCATTTTCGTACGACCCATGAAATATAAATAGATGCCCAAAAAGATCCCGTATGCGATATAACCTATTGCCACAGGCAAAACCGGCATTCCTTCTATTGAATAAACGATACCTATTCCAATCACCGCACCTACCATTAATGCGATCCACGACCACACTTTCAATCTTGTCTTATTCACTTGTCTTCCTCCTTCAATTCAAAAATTTCATCAATGGAGACATTAAAATATTTCACAAGCTTTAATGCCAACTCTAAACTTGGATTGTATTTATTATTTTCAATAGCTGTGATGGTTTGTCGCGTAATCTGCAAATCGATAGCCATTTGGACTTGTGTAAGTCCTCTCGCTGTTCGCATATATTTTATTTGATTTAGTACTGGCAACGTTCGCCCTCCTCATGTAAAGAGTTCTTTACATATATCATAATAAAAAACCCGATGCATGTAAAGGGTTCTTTACATGCATCGGGTTTCAATTATTCACTAATATAGGTCACAAATTTTTGATCCACATACAGTATGATTGATTTTGGCACTTCTAAATATAAGACTGGTGAATTTTGACTAAATTCACCGTAGCCAAAGTCGTCTTTCATGATTTTTTGAGTTATTGGTTCGTAATCATGAAATTTTAGATTGAGGTTCGTTATCTCTGGAGACTTGTTCCCAATTTCTAGCGTATCATTCTGCCATTCTACGTTAACTTGATCTAGGTTCGTCTGAATTTCGAATTGATTATACAGAACCATGCTTTGGTAGAGAGAAGCTTTAACGACCGATTCATTATCATCTGTCCTTTTAATAACGAGATTCAGTGGCATTTCTTCAGAACTTTTTGACGTAATTTTAAAAACTCCATCATTTATTGGATGTAACCATTCTTTAATGATACTGCTGTCATCCATTCCTTTAGCATTACCTGTAGTAAGTAAGCGATGATAATCTTGTTTCTTGTCAGTCATTTCTTTACTTGATAACGCCGTGACACTTTCAGAGGAGAACGGGAAAGCCCATGACCAAACTGTTGAGGCAAGTAAAACCATGACATAAATCATTAGTAACCGAATACTCACGCTTGATGATAGTATAGTTTTTCTAGTTTTCACGTTTGTATTATTAACACGTAGAACGGCGAATACAATGGAACCTAGTATTAATATTGGTATTAAAGAAGATAAAATAATAGCTACAATACTCATAAATGCACCTCCTGATTTTTATTCAAGAACCAAGATGCACTAAACGTAAGAATGCAAATGCTCGCTATTTTAATTATAAAAATTGGTATGGATTCTTCTGCTAAAATAAATTTGCCTATAGAATAAAAAAGATTCACTTGACTGTAACTATTAAATACTGCAATTAAAGCTACGATTGCTATCATTCCGAAGACAGTAAATACCTTATTAAATTGGAGGACAGACCCAATGAAGTAAGCTAAAATTCCCGACAATAAAATATATGTGTAATGCAGAATAGAAGTACAGAACTTTGCAACGAATTTGTACAGAGTTCTGCATGAGATTCTCATGTAAATAAAAAAGGACTTGCTAGCCACCCAAGTCAACCTCTACTGTTAAAGTGCGAACTCAAAACAGGTGGAGGTTAGAAAGGAATGCTAACAATGTCCGATATCAATTGTATCAAACACTTACGAAATGAAAAAGGTCTGGCGATCGACAAAATTGCTAATACGTTAAATATTAATTGGAGAACAGCTAAAAAGTATGCAGATGAAAGTGAACTCCCTTCATCAATCATCAAACCACGAAAAGGAATGATGTACGAAGAAAAATGGGGTACGATGGTTTCCGATTGGTTGTTCGAGGATGCGAAAGAAAAGAAAAAATTAAGAAGAACCAATCTGCAGCTTTTCAAAGAATTACAGATACATGATTTTCCTGGGTCCTATCGAACGTGTTGTAATTTTATCCAGGAATGGAGAATCCAACATGATAGTGAAGATCAAGACCGGGGAGCTGAACGATTGGAACACCCTGCGGGCGAAGCACAAGTGGACTTTGGCGTAATGGAAGCCGTAGAAGAAGGAAAATCACGGGACATTCGTTTACTTATCATGTCTTTCCCATTCAGTAATGTCGCCTTCTATGAACCAATGCCCTCTGAGAATCAAGAATGCTTCTTAGAAGGCCTGAAAAAGTTGTTTGACAAAGCCGGGATTATCCCCCGAAAAATCAGAATCGATAACTTGACGCCAGCCGTCAAAAAGACCCGAAGTAAAACGGAAGAAGCGCAATTAACCGATGAATTTTTAAGGTTCCAACTGTTTTACGGTTTCGAAACTCAGGTGTGCAATGTGCGCAAAGGAAATGAAAAAGGACATGTCGAGAAAAAAGTCGGTTATATCCGATACAATTTCTTTAGTGTCCCACCCGTTATTACGGGTTTGGAAGACCTTTCTGAAAAGCTATTGGCGTTCTCAATCGAAGACCAGTATCGGAAGCACTATCGGAAAGAAGTTGAAATACAAGCACTTTGGGAGGAAGAGAAGCTTACCTTAAAGAATATCCCGAATCCTGGATATCCAGTACGGAAAGAAGCGTTAATCAAAGTGAATGCTTACAACGAAATCAAATTGGATGACACGATCTTACATATTCCGAAAGGAAAGAATCACATCCAGCTGTTCCTGGTCTCAACATGGGAAAAATATCAAGTGATCACCCCTGACGGAGAAATTATTGCCGAAGGTCCACGACCTTATATGAACAAGAGGAAGGTGCTTCCTTGGAAAGAAACCTTCAAATCTTGGCTTTTAAAACCAAGAGTCGTCGAATACTCCAGATATCGTCAATATCTTCCAGGAAGAATAAAAGATTATCTCGATATTCCTTCTAATCACTTGCGAAAACAGCGGATTGAACAAGTGTTGGCCTTACTGACACGTTATCCATTAGAAGAAATTAATGAAGATTTTTACCAGCATATGATGGAAGATCAGCCTCTTGAACAAAATCATCCTTTCGATGTGAATTGGAACCATTATGACCAATTAGGGCATCAAGGAGGGATTGAATGATGACAGAGAACCTACGCGATTTGTGTAAGCAACTAAGACTAGCCTATGTGGCAGATTCGTTTGAAAACGCTGATTTTTCAACCCCTGAAGTTTTTCTAACAAATGTGTTGATACAGGAAATCGAGATGCGTGAGGTGGCGAAGGTTGAAAGGAATTTGAAGAAGGCGCGGTTTTTAGAAAACAAGTCGTTGGAATCTTATCATTGGGGAACTTCGATCCGTCTACCCCAAACTGTGACAAAAGACCAACTTGAAAACTTAGACTTTATCAGGGACCATCAGAATCTAGTGCTCGTCGGAGCACCTGGAACAGGTAAAACGCATTTGGCTTCTGCATTGGGAAGAAAAGCTTGTGAAAAGGGCTATGAAGTGAGGTTTTACCGAGTGTCTCATTTAGTAGAAGAGCTTGAAATCGCCCAACGAAATGGGAAATTAAGTGCCTTTCGAAAGAAATTTGATGGCATCCAGCTTTTAATTTTGGATGAAATGGGCTATGTGCCGTTCAGTAAAGAAAGTGCAGAGATTTTATTTCAGTTAATAACAGAGTTTTACGAGAAGAAGAGTTTGATAGTCACTTCGAATTTGGAATTCAGTCAATGGAACCGAATCTTCATTGATAGCAGGTTAACCGCAGCGTTAGTAGATCGACTTATTCATCACGCTCATGTCATTACCTATAGCGGAGAGAGTTATCGATTAACCAATGCATTATCACGTCTCAAGTGAATAAAATCTTTGGTGGCAACACTCTGTAAAAACTGTTGCAATTATCTGCACTTTTCTCTTGCAAAATACAATATATCCAAATATAGTAACCAGGCTAGCAAAATGTTCCATATAGGTGAAATTCATATCATACATTACTTCTATTAGAAGTGCTTGGTAAACAACCTTTATTACGTTAATTCCCATATAAGAAGTCAACGTGCCCAAGATTGCAAGAAATCCAATATAAACTCCATTTGCCAAATGTCTGCTCCATCTAGTAGACACGAATGTAAAATCATCATTTTTATATGCTGTTGTTGATATTAAAATACTATTCGTTATTATCCACAAAATGGTCATCACCATGATAGCTGTTCCACTAAAAAAAGTAATCGTATAGTTTAAGGTACCTGCGCTTCCACTCATCATTCCAGACCCCCCGCTCGCAACTAAAAATATCCCTATAATTTGGAGGACCATTAACGACTGTAGTATTCCTGTATACGATTTAACTTTATAAACAAACTGTTTCCTTACTACTTCATACAAACTAACATTCTGTAAAGACACGATCAATCCCTCCTTCTGATGGAGCAGTTAAGTTCACGAAAGCTTCGTTTGCTGAAAGATTCGTAAATGTTAAGTTGGGGTGTTTACTTTGGTGTACGTTCCCACTCATTTTGACGACAGCCATCACAAAACCTGGCATCGTTTCAGTGTATGAAAGTTTATCATGCATCAACATAAAGCTATCGACTGCATCTTTAGGTCCTTTAACTCCTATCACGCTTTCTTTCAAATCAGAAACAGTCATGTGCAAAAATGCATGCTGTTCATTAATAATCAGCACATCTTCAAGTAAGTCTTCAATTTCCTCTAAGTGGTGACTCGATAGTAAAATCGTTCTCGGAAAAGCTAGGTAATCTTTCAATAAAGCTCGATAAAAATCTTTGCGAACGGCTGCATCCATCCCTGTTGTAGGTTCATCATATATGGTCAATGGACATCTAGCAGCAAAGCCAATGATGGCATGAAATGTACTTCGCATTCCTTTTGATAAGTTCTGAATATACGTTTTCTGCGGCAGCTTAAAATACGTCATCAGTTCTTTGGCTAAAGGCTTATTCCAATTAGGATAAAACATAGCAAAAGAATCGAGTAGTTCCTCTAAATTTAATGATGTTGGAAAGCTCATTTGATCATCTATGAAAATCGTATTAGCGGATACCTTTAAACTAGTGAAAGGATTTTCCTTCATCACTTGAATTTCCCCAGTCGTTTTCTTTAAATATCCGGCAATTAATTTCATAAAGGTCGTCTTCCCTGCACCGTTTCTCCCTATTACACCTGTAATTGTATTTTCTTTAATAACGCAACTTAGGTTCGACAAAGCACTTGTAGAACGATACTTCTTCGATAAATCTTCGCATTTAATCACTAGACTTTCCCCCCTTCAGTCTTTAATTTCTCCCGCTTCAACATGTCGATTAATTCTTCAAGAGGCACTTCTAAACGCTCCGCTTCATCGACGATTCCCTTGACGAGAATCGATAATTTTTCGCTTTTTCGCCTGAATAAAATCGTACTTCGTGCAATTGAAGTAACGAACATGCCAAGCCCTCTTTTCTTATATAGAATGTCGTTGTCTAGTAAAATGGAAAGCCCTTTTCCGGCAGTTGCAGGATTTATGGTAAATAAATCAGCTAGCTGATACTGGGAATACATTTTGTCATCTGGCTTAAACTGGCCACGTAATATTTCATTTTCAAGCCATTCCGCTACTTGGATGTAAATAGGAAGATCTGAGTCATCATAGAACTTCACATAAGTGCCTCCTTCCCTTACCATTTTATAGTGCATTACTGTTGTAATGTACTATATTACATATTTTGAATTTTTGCAACAAAAAAACAACTTCTTTTTGGAAGTTGTTTTTTAAGTATTCATTTAGGTATTTCTCCACCATAGGAAGCCCATTCTTCACGCGATGGACCATAAACGCCAATCATTGGAAGTCCCGCTAGACGCATGAGCAACGTTAATTGACCACGATGATGTATTTGGTGTTTGACTAACACATTGAGTGTTGTAGCACTCGACCACATGTCGCCATACATATCGTGTTCATCAGAAAGATTGGCATCCTTCCATTGTGTGCGAATGGCTTCTGTAAAAGCCTGATTCGCTTTGCGATAGCCTCGAGCAATTTCGCTTGCTGCCGTTGGTAATTCTGCATCGTGGTGAGGTGCGGCAAATTCGAGACCGGCACGGGACATCATTTCATGCACAGAGACGACGATATGCCATGCTAAGAAACCTAACGAACGTTCTCCTTCTTTGACTCTTGTCCCTAACGAATCATCGTTTAATAAGTCCAATATTTGTTGAGTAGAGTCACTTTCGTAAGTCCATTCGGCTAAAAACTCTTCAATGGTATGGTACATCATCTTATGCCCCCTTAGAATAATTCACTCTCTATTTACTTTTCGCTAAAACGTTTGTAATCCCTGCTTAAGCTTAGATCAATGTTTCCTCTTTTCTTTAATTTTTGTAATTAAAACTCCCTATTCTAACTAACTCATGCATGACCTTTTCCACTTCGTTCACAATGTAAGATTGATTAGGATAGTCGTTTTCCGGGTATATAGTTGGGTGAACAGATTTTGTCGTAGCTAAACATTGATGACTAAATTATTGAGATGATGACCATATCTATCACTCCCTTGGCCAAGGAGCTACTCGAAGAAATTTCATTAATATTTATTTTGGGAATACAGTGAATTATTGGAACTTTCTATGAGATTATAGAGTCTAATGAATATGAGAATAAATTGTGTTTTGAACGGGGTGGTTTGAAAAGTGAAAAAGTGGATAATACCGATTGCTATATTATTAATTCTTTGCGTAAATCTCGTGCTTTCAACTAAAGTACATTACCCTGAACTTCCATTTACTAATAAAACTAAACTTGAAGTGGCAAACCTTGCTACGACTTCTAATTTGCCCCTTTCAAAAGTAACGCAAGAAGATGGCTATGTATGGTTTGTAACAAATGACCCTGAAGATGTTGCTCTGCAATCACTGAAGCAACGAATGACACAGAATGGCTGGGAATATGTAGAGGCAAACGGGTCTGGTTTCTTTTTTGAAAAGGATGAAGAAAAGGTCATGATCAAAAGTCAAAAATGGACGAACAACTATCTACTATTCCAATTGCCACTTGGATTATGAAAATAGTTACACTAAAATGGGCAGCATTAATATAGAACCTATTGATCAAATAGCTAGTATGTGACTCCGGAATTGTTCCGGGGTTATTTTTTTGGGTTATATTGATTACACTTAATCCGTTAATTCAATAATTAAAGCGCCCTGTATTGATATCCGGTTATTTGAGATACACAATTTTAAGTTCTATCGTCCTATTATCAAGGATTTACGTGAGACAAAGCCTCCACTTTGATTACAAACTAATAGTGTAATTCACATACACACCACCCTAAATCCATACTAAATAAGTCAGCCGTTTTAGTTGTTCTCATTGTTAAAATCTTGAGCAAAGTTCATATTCTACTCATTCTTTTTCACTTTTCTATATTCATTCCTTGATGAAAAGAAAAGGAGCGACATACCTATCAGTAAATAAATTGGTTGCATATCAAAAACATCTTTTATTAAGAGATTCTTCACAAAAACAAAGCCACCGTATACCATCCAGAAAGCCGTAAACCATATTGCTATAAACCAAATTTTTTTATAGAAGATATTATTCATGATATCCCTCTATTCTAAATTTCAATAATGATATTCGCTTATTCTTTCTATGATGAAATCTCTATTTTGTGTTATCTAATTAATATTGTATTAATCTCTTCCTCAGTATCTTTATTTATTAATTTTATTTCTCTTCCATCAAATCCTGTATCACTTTCAAAATACCAAATGTTCAAATCCTCTAATTGATGTTCTTTCACAACGCTAGGATCCAACATTATTTCTAAATTTAGTATAATAGTTTCGTTTATTCCCTATTGAGCTCCAAGTAAGCATTCCTGTCTTCCACCCAAAAATTCCTTCTTTAACAAACGTAGCTCCTAAATGATTCTTATCCTTAATGAAAAAGAAAAGAGCATCACCATTTATTTTATTGCCTGGAATTAACAGTAAATCTTTATCAAATGCTAATAAAGCCTCTTGAGGTTCTGAATAGGAATCCGATTTCTCAGGAATAAACCAAATAAGGAATATAAATATTAAAATGCCTATGAATACTGTTAGTGAAATTTTAGATATTGATCTTGTTTTCATTTATTCACCCACTTTAAATATATTTTGATGGGAAACTTGGTATACTGATGTACCTATACAGACAACCAGAACATCCTATTATGTTATGAAAACCATAATTGAATAAACCTATATTTACCATTTTACTAATAGTAAGCGCAACAAGCAAATTAATTTCAACGCCGCCGAACGTGATGGTATACCGCATACACTAGCAGTTCAAAAGACCAGTCCTAGAAAGTAATAGATGCATATATTTGATTTTGGACGCAACACACATTACCTAGGGGGATTAGTATGCATTATAAACAAATAAAAAAATTAGGAGGCATCTATTTTTTGATTAGCTAGTGTTTTCTGTTTGTGGGTTGTTCGGAAATAAAGCCTGAACTTCAAGAAGAAATGGTGGTTTCTACAGAAGATAAAAATCAAGAAGCTATTCGTGCTGTTCTTGAATCGGAATTCACAGTTCCTAATGAAGAATATTTGCTCATTGTAAAAAACATCGATAAAAAAATGGATGAAATAGGAAGCAGCACACCTGAAGCTAATGAAGTGAATGGAGTCGAAGAGACAGGGGTCTCAGATGAATGGCGTGCCTACGAGGACTTAGTGAAAAAAACATATGGACCTTACTTTATGGACGATGCTTATGATACCCTGATTCCTAAAGCTATTGCTTTTAATTACCACTATGGATATTTAGGATTTTACGAAAATGTTCGGTATGAAATGAAAGTTAACGATATACAAGTGACTCAAAGTAAAAACGTGTCGTCACCTAAGAATTATGACTTTATCGCTCAGGTAGAATATACAAACAACGCTGGGAAAGTTACACAACACGAAGTAAAAGGCATAACAATTCTTTCTGAACCAGGAAAAATTGGAAAGTTTGAAATACGGGAGGATGCTGGCTTAGGAGAAAAAGTATCGGTGGATCGACAATAACAATAAAATATTGTGATTTTGCACTGCCTTCGGGTGGTGCATTTTTAGATTCCAGTGAAAAAGCACCACTAAATGCGGGTCCTAATTTATTACTAAATGATATGCCATAACGGAGGTTATTTAGTTTTTTGTACCTCTAAAGAGAACCCGTTACCAGTTGACTTCTCTTTTTTTATTCTTTTTTGTTCTTCTTGTTTTAGGATGGGAGGAACTGAGTTGCAAAAGTAAACGCCATTTTTCGATGTATATGGATGTGATTTTACATGTATTAGAGGAATGTGGTGTTACCCATTATAACCTATTCAGATATTTAGAAAAAAATCCAAAAAAATATCTTCTTGAACTAAACTGTCGCAATTTATGCACTTTAACTTTCTTCACAAACTCAAATACTCATGTATAAACATATAACTGACGCACACACTATATGTTTAGGAGGTGAGTTACATGAAAGTCGCCATTATGGGAGCAGGAATTTCTGGACTTTGTTGCGCTATAACATTAGAGAGATATGGAATTACCCCAACAATTTTTGAAAATAGAAATAGTGTTGGGGATAGGTTTGTTAATGCAGAAGCCATATTCAGTATCTTTAATCGACCTAATAAAGACTCTTTATCTTACTTAGCAGAGAATTTCCATATAAATTTAAAACCTACCGCTGAAGTGGATAAATTATTTATTCATTCTAAAAATGAGGTTGGTTCAATTGATGGGAAAATTGGATACACGAATGTAAGAGGTAGACATGAGAATTCATATGAAGTCAATTGGAGAAACAAGTAAAATCTAAAATTAATTTTAACTCCACCTACGAATACGAAAAGTTATGTAAGGATTTTGAGTGTGTAGTATTAGCAACGGGAGATGGAGAATATGCTTCTCATTTAGGGAACTTTATTGAGTGACCTTACTTGTACGATAAAGGGAGCAACTGTTCAAGGAGATTTTGTAACGAGTAATCCTCATGTATGGTTTAATTACGAAATAATACCCAAAGGATATGCTTGGCTTATTCCTTTTTCAGAAAAAGAAGCAAATTTAGTTATTGGTTATCCAGATTATCCAGACAATATAAAATTAGATTTACATGATATGTGGGATAAATTCTATAATTTAGCCTGTGCGAAATTAGATCAAAATCTTAAAATAACCGATAACTTCGAAATTACAAGATATATGATGGGAGTATGTGGTAAACCTAAAATTGATAATACATATTTTGTTGGAAATTGTTTTGGGGGTATGACTCCAGGTCTTGGATTTGGCCAATATTCATCCATTTTATCAGGTGTTTTTTCGGGACTTGATATTTGTAAAGAAGGAAATTATGAAGAACTTACTAAACCTTTATTTGAAAATTATAACCATTCTCTTGCTTTAAGAAGATTTTTAGAGAATTTAACTGATGATCAAATTGATTTTGCCGTTAAAAATCTAGATAAGCAAATCATGAGTAAAGTTGCTAGTAAGATATTTAGTAAAAGTAGCAGTATAGATTTACTGAAATTATCAACTCCATTTATGAAATTATGGAGTAAGTAGCATGATCTTTTGCTCTTTGTTATACTTATCCATAGATTTAAACCTTCATTTACAGATGTACTGACTAATTGAATAAATGGTTCATCATCGCCAGTCGAGTGTGCGAGATCTAAAGTATCATCATATAGAGCGCGATCAGTGCATTTTTATTTCGGAGGGTAATCTAGCTGGATTCATCACCGTCAGAAATACCTTTCTTCACAAGGATTATTTCAATATCTTTTTATCAGCAAAACGTATTATTATTTACCATGTTTTACCTATTAAAACTTGGGACGTGATTCTTCCAACTTAGCCTCCCTTTTTTCCAACTTGGACACCAAATTTTCCAACTGAGCATTAACTCACACAAATATTCATTGAAAATCCCTCAATTACACGCAGCGCTACTGAATAAGCAACGCTATTTTAATCATTTCTCGCGTATAACACTTAAATAGCCTTTGCAATTACTTGAAAATGATATATTTTTGGTTCACAAGAAGGTTGTTACCGAATCTCGTATTAGTTTCGTCTGTCCTTGCTTCTTCTAGCAAGCTAACTTATTTACTAACAAAATAGAGGCTACCCATCAGCTAAATACTGATGGATAGCCTCTTTCTCAACTATTTTTTCTTTTTCATGCCGAATGGCCACCATACACCACGGTCAAACGATACCGTGATAGCTGGGATCAGCAATGGCAAGACAATTAATCCATAAAGCAGTAATCCAATTACGACGATTGATGCAATTTGCATTAAACTTAATACGCCTGAAGGCAACATTGCCCCAAATGTACCCGCTAAAATAATAGCGGCTGTGATGATGACAGTGCCCATTTTCTCCATCGAAATACGCATGGCTTCGCGCACAGTTATTCCTCTTGCCGCTTCTTCTCGGAAACGATCGAGTAAGAATATGGAGTAATCTACACCAAGCGCTACTAACATGACGAATCCAAAGAATGGTACTGCCCAGCTAATGCCGTCATAGCCTAATAGATTCACAAAAATTAACTCTGCTATTGCGATTGACGTAAAGTACGTTAATAACAACGAGCCAATCATGAATAATGGCATAATTATTGAACGGAACATAATCGCTAATACCACAAACAAACTAATCAACATAATCGTTACAGTACTCTTGAAATCACTTGAAGAAATGTCAGCTAAATCACTGTTGATACTTGAAATTCCGCCAAATGCAATATCGGCGTCTTCAAAAGGTGTTCCTTTTACTTCAGACGCCGCCGCTTCTTTCAAACGGTGAACCGTGTCGATGGCTTGAGGTGAATACGGATCATCGGATAAAACAACTTCCATTTTTATGCCGTTGCCATCTGCAAATGTGTAACGCTCTAACACTTGAGCGAAATCTTCATTTTCAAGCGTACCTGTTGGAATGAACAATCCTGTAGCACGCATACTGTCACTTTCACTCATCGCAGTCATCATGTCGCTAACTTCCGTTAAACCATCTGCAATTTGTGTAAGTCCTTCGCTTGATGCTGATAGTCCATCAGTTACTTGTGATAAACCTTCACCATCTCCACCTGCACTTGCAAGACCTTGTTGAATTAGACCAAGTTGTTCGTTAATTGCGGACAAGGCACCAACAGTTTGTTGTACATTGCCAGTTTGTTGCAACCCTTGAGTCGTTAGTGTTAATTGTTCATTTAATTGACCAAGACCTGCAGCTACTTCACCAAGTCCACCACTTTCACCAGCACTAGCTAAACCACCTTGAATTTGCTCTAATCCCGCTCCAATTTCAGTTAATCCTTCGCGAGCCTCGGTTAAACCATCTGCCATCAACCCAAGTTGACGATCAACATATAGATCATCAATGATTTCACCTGTTGGACGTGTAACGGTGCGGATCTTATCAACACCTTCAATTTGTTCAAAGCGCTGACTCAATCGTTCTACATATGGAATCATTTCTTCATTTGCTAGCTGTTCATCTGACTTGATAATTACTTGAACAGGCAATGAATTGCCTTTTCCAAAGCCATTCTCAATGGCACGTAATCCTTGAACTGATTCATAGTCATCCCCAATTTCATCCACCGTGTTAAACGATAATGAGTTGTTATATGTTAACAATAACGGCACCGTTATAACGGCCACTACTAGTATCGATACGACTGGGCGATTGACGGATAATTTACTCATCCAGCTCCATAATTTGCTATCATGATGCGCTGCTGATTTTTTTGATGGCCAAAATAGTTTCTCTTTTAACACCAACATTAACACAGGCACAATGGTAAACAGCACAAGCAATAACACCGCTATGCCGACTGCTACCGCTACCGCTGATTTAAATATCGGGAAATCGGCAAAACCAATGGCGAAAAATCCAATAAAGACGGCAAGACCACTAATGAACAAGGTGCGTCCCGCTGTTTTGTAGGTATTCACAATGGCATCTTCGACTGCGTGACCTGCCGATAATTCTTCTTTGTAGCGGCTCAACAGTAAAATACAATAATCCGTTCCAATCCCGAATAAAATGGCTACTAAGAAAATTTGAGTGTAGTTCGATACTGGGAAGCCAAACCAATCGATGAAAAATGCCACCAATGATTGGCTAAGTAAATACGTAATCCCCACTGCCACTAAAGGAACGAAGGGTGTTACAATGGAGCGAAAAACCGCAAGTAATAAACCGAAAATCAAAACGACTGTAATAATTTCCGTACGCTTTAAGCCATCTTGTGCGCTTTTATTGACGTCATTATTAATGATTGCTTCACCCGTTACATAAGCGATCATATCAGACGGAATCACAGTTTCACGAATGTCTTCCGCAACTTGATTTACTTCTTCATCGGTGCCATCTACAGTAATGGGAATGAGCACCGTTTGTTGATTTTCAGAAACGAGCTGACTTTCTAGCTCTTTGCTTTCCACCGGGTTTAATACACTTGTCACGGTGTCTGAAAGCGCTACGATATCCTTTGCCATAGTACTTAATTGGTCACGGACATCATCCGTTAATGCTTGATCAAGTTCCACTACGACGGAAATCGTTTGATCACTATCCCCTGCGTTCGCAAGCATTTGAGCGGCTTGTTGTGAAGATGCATCATCGGACAGTTGGAATGAGCCCGCTTCCTCAGCTTGTTTCGTTAAATCAGGTGCCATTAAAAATAAAGCAATCGTTACAATCAGTAAGGCAATCGTAATTGGCCATTTCAGTTTTAATATCGTACGCATTCTTTAAACTCCATTCATTTTCAAGATTTCTTTTAACTTGCGAAATGTCACTAAAAACTGTTCAATTTCCTGATCATCCACTTTATTAGTCATCAATTTTCCAATGTATTCGTGCAATACTGCGTCAGATTGTTTGATAACCGTTTCCCCTAGTGCAGTCAGAACAAGAATTTTCTCTCTCTTATCACCTGAAGGTTTAATACTAATGACTTCTTTTTCGATCAGTTTCTTTAAGCGATTGGAAATGGCACTCTTATGTACGCCTTGCAAAATGGCAAGTCTACCTGATGTAATTTCGCCTTCTTTATAAATCAGTTTCAACACTTGCATTTGTTCGGGTGAATATTCTCTCCATAGTGGATCATCCACGCTGCGAATCACACGTTCGGTACCGTATATTAGTACTTCTTCAAATAGTGAAACAGCTTCTTGTATTCTCTTATCCAAAATAGTTCACCCCCTAAACCAATAACGTTAGTTTAGGGGGTGAACTATTAAAAGTCAACCATTAATGTTCGTCAATATGTTGTCGTAATGGACACTGTAATTCATTTCATATCACACAAGTGACAAGTTACTTCTACTGTATGTTCATTTGAAATCAATCATACTATTAATTACAATAACAACAAAAAATCTCCTCAACAATGTCGAGGAGATGGTTATTATGAATAGACAAGTGATTGTTGGCCATTTCTGACTACCAGACGATCACGTCCGAGCTCTTTTGCTTCAAATAACAGTTGGTCTGCGTAATTATACGCACGCTCCATTGGTAAGTCTTCTGTCATTTTATTGAAATACAAGCCAAATGATGCACTATAGGAGATCGATGTTTCCTCTCCATTAAACTCAACCTCAACCGGATGGTCACTTACATTCAGACGCAGAGACTCAAGCAATTCCACGCATTCTTCATAACCACGACCTCGCAGGAAAAGTGTAAATTCTTCTCCTCCACTTCGAAAGACTAAATCTTCATCACTTGTACGAGATTTCAACATTCCGCCGAAATGTTGAATAACACAGTCACCAACGGAATGATTATAGTTGTCATTGATACGTTTAAATTTATCGATATCCGCAACCACAATACCTAGCAATTCACCCGTACCATTAATCTCACCCATTTGTTTATCCATCATCGCTCGATTTGACAAGCCCGTCATGAAATCGGTATAGGCCATTTCGCGGAAACGGTCACGTTCCAATTCATTTTTAACGCTTTCTTGTTTCGAAACAAATGACCTGCTTACAATATAATTTAAAGTAAACAAAATAATTAACATTTCCCACTGGTTTTCCATAACGAAATAATATAAAAGTCCATTCGTCAAAGCGACTTTTCCAATATCGAGTATACTTCTATTTTTAATGAATAAGACAACTTCATTCCAAGAGTGTAAATTTCCACTTAAATATAAAGAAAAGAGTAAAAGAGCATTAGCTTGTAGCATGATAATCAAGGCTGTAAAAAAGAATAAAATGGAATAACCAAAAGGAATCATTTGAAAGTAAGGATATAACACGATAAAGAAAATAAAGCCAACCGTATTATACAATGTGAAAGATCCAATATTATATAATGTATCGGTAAATTCATCTTCATCGGCCGTTTTCGCAACTTTCCGTTGAAAATAGATAGTAAAGCGATAGATAATTTCATAAATTAAAAGTCCAAATGGTCCAGCAAATAAAGCAAAAGATTGACTGTAGGAAACACCATAATCAAAGCTCCCAGTACCATTTCCTTGTGAAATTCTTAGATTAGAATAAATAGCAGAGAAAACAAGGTAAATAGATACCACGATTAAAAATTTCTTAACATCCACCTCTATAGGTGCAAACGATAATCCGACAATTATACTGGCCACAAACAGAAAAACATCAAAAATCTTGTGCTTCTTCATTTCGTGCACCTACTTAACTCTGAGTATTCAAATTATAGCACAGCAAAGAAAAATTGAATGTAAAATTTTGATAAATTTGCTATAACTTCAAAGATTAAAATAGGGTTACATTTAGAGAACCCATGCTGTAATTAAAATTCTTATTAAATATTGTGATAATGTCCCAAATCGTCAACTTTAACCTACATATACTAGTACTTAAGGCGATATGGAGGTGTTGGTATGAGTGGTGAAGCAGGATATGGTCATGATGCTGGTGGAGGATTTGCTTTAATTGTCGTGTTATTTATCCTACTTATTATTGTAGGAGCTGCTTTTGTTTGTTAATAAAGTAAAATAAAAATAAGTAATGTTAGGAGGATTTATATGTATGGTCCTGGGTATGGTGCTGCACCAGTTGCTGGTGTAGGACATGACGCTGGCAGTTCGTTTGTGTTAATCGTCGTATTATTTATACTGCTTATTATTGTCGGTGCCGCTTGGTGCTAAGTAATAAATAAAAAAAATTTAAAAACTAGAGGGTACTTAAGGTCGGATCAAAACGACTTAAGTCCCTCTTTTTTTATTCCATTTACCTCGTTTCAATCGGTACTTTCTTTTTTCTAAATAGTAACCACAAACATACGAAAATAATAAATGTCACGATTTCCAGTGATACTATGTACCACGGATAAGGACCTAACAAATCAAGTAGGCTTCCTTGTGTGGGCTTAGTTCGTAAAAACATATAGTTTCCCTGAATAACAACATTTATAGCAAATACAATGGGAAGCAATACGTTTAATGCAACCATTGTTTTAATGATTCCTTTAAAGGTAGGGCGGTATCCTTTCACCCAAGTAAAATAAAGAGCCGTGGAAATTATTCCAAAATGTGTATAAAAAAAGTGGAAGTATCTGAAGTGAGGAAAACTGAGATCTAAAACAGGTGTCGCTATAGCTTGAAGAGCTCCACCAATTCCTGCATAAAAGACGAAATCATAGACATGTTTATTGCCAGTCCAAAGAAGCACAATCGTCATAGCCAAACTAATACTGCATAATTCAAGCGGCAACGAGTTACTTAAGTTCCACCTGTCTGTTTGAAAGAGCCACACATAATAAATAGTATCTATGATTAATAACGTCAACGCAAAAAGACGTTCGTTTAACCGTTTGTTCTTCGGTTGAATGGACGACCATTTCTTTCTTACTATGAATAGCAGAAAGATGATTATGCATAACGCTACTACTGCGCCCATATGTGCTGTTGAAAACATAACAAAAGAGGGTCCGTCTTTTTCTATCATTTTTATCCCTCATTTCACATTCAACTCTATTATTTACTATTCGTTTTCTTGATACATAATTCCTTTTTATTTGAATTGATTTGAGTAGATTAATGATTGATCACACTTTAATATAACCCTTTTTTGAAAAAAAAAGGATGCGACTAGCTATTTGTCGAATAATAAATAGAGATCTAAAAATAGACAGATTGTGAGGTCATATCCAAATGAACACGACACTAGAGAAAGTCATGTCTCAACTCGAGGAACTCGGATCAGAGAATAGTAGAGCTAGTTACGAAAAGCTTGGAGCTGGCACGAAGCAATTTGGC
The DNA here is from genome assembly GCF_000297555.1 of Paenisporosarcina sp. TG-14. Classification (NCBI taxonomy): domain Bacteria; kingdom Bacillati; phylum Bacillota; class Bacilli; order Caryophanales; family Caryophanaceae; genus Paenisporosarcina; species Paenisporosarcina sp. TG-14. Next base: position 58,908 of record NZ_AMGD01000040.1, on the reverse strand, counting down.
GTCGGCGCTGTCAAAACAAGAGCGATTGCGAAGAAAATCAAAAAAGATCATCCACTAGCGTTGGAACTTTGGCAAACTGGAAATAGCGATGCACAGTTTTTAGCAGCGCTCATTATGAACCCAAGTGAGCTATCAAAACATCAAACCGAACAATTGGTGGATGAGATTTCCTACAGCAAACTACTAGATGAGGTTGTCGGCAAAGTCGTTATGAATACACCCTACGCAAAAGACTTTGCAAAGGAATGGATGAACGCACCAGAAGTATTCAAAGCACGTGCAGGTTGGCATATTCACATGATGTATGCGGTAAGAGTGAATCTGTCCAATGAGGAAATTGATTCACTACTTTATACCATCGAATCCGAAATGAAAGACGCACCACCATATAAACAAGAGACGATGAACAAATGCCTCGTTGAGATTGCTCTGCATCACGATTCATATACAGCTCGTTGCCTAGAAATTGGTGAAAGACTTGGTCAGTTAAGTGATAGAAAGGTCCACAAAGGGTGTACGTCTCCATACGCACCTGAATGGATTGCTGCTGTTTTAGCGAAGAGGTTATAGAGAGATTTCACAAGGTGCAAGGTGAAAATAGATGTATATGAAAAACCGGGCAAAGTACGCCCAGTCCTTTAAGAAAAGACCGCTGATTTAAGTATCAGTTTAAAGTGATATTCTATACAGTATCAACTTTGATTTCCATATCGCTTTGGACGGTAAACCTACTACACTATTACCTGACGAATAAGATTGCCTTCTATCTAAATATAGCGATTTTCGTTTCAGGCGGACGCGTTCCGCGGGGCGAGCAGACAAGCCTCCTCGTCCGCTATTCGCTCCCTGCGGGGTCTCGTCTGTCTCGCTTTTCCCGCTGGAGTCGCCGCCTTCCACTACAATCAATTACCTGCTTTATAAATCAACAGTGATAATAATAATTATAAAAAATCGTCCTATCTTGTAAAATGGAAACACCCATTCTCATATTTAGATAGGATGATTTTTTATGTGCAATCTAAATATTACTAAACAAGAATATATCATTTAACAAAATTCACTTAATCTGAGAGAAAACTTACGTTTCTAAAAAAGGAAATCACAACCTGAACACCGGGTTCTTAACACATCAATTTTATATACTTTCTTGTGTTTTAAAAAAAGGAGCTTCATATGCAAGCTGCTTTTTTGCGTTCATTTTTTTATGAGGACCTGGCTTCTTTTACTACACCGTATTTTAAAGAACTGCATATTTTCCATTTACGTTTTATGAAAAATAACTAGATTTTAAATTACAACTATTCTATCAGCTTTTTTTGTGAGAGTATTTTTCAATAAGCCAGAGGCACGTCTAGATTTAGACGTGTTTTTTAAAATCTATTCATATTTAGAACTGTCAGTAAAAGAGAGGTATATTAAGTAGAGACACATGCATATGGCTGTCGTTAGAAATCCCCAGCCAAGTGTTATTTGCTCAATGATTAAATAATTGTTACATAATTGTACAGGTGAAAATATATATAACCATCCAATACCAAAAAACATGATGATATAGCTACTAAAAATAACAGCTTTGCCGAATTTACTAAGTTTTTTCCAACTATCTCGTAAGGATATGCCAGCTAAAAATGGTAAACTAAAAAATTTAAATAATTCTACACTCTGTTCGGATAATGCTTCATCCATTGCCCTTGGTAACATCCAATATACTGATACAATGACAAATAAAATGATTCCTGGTACACCATTCCTATTCCACTTTTCGAAAAAGCGAGGAAATCGCATTTGTAAAAACCGTGCCATTAAACATCCCGATACAACTAACAAAGGCATTTGCATATGCATATGAATAATCATGATTGATTCCAATAAATTTGAAACAGGGGGAAGAATCAAGACAAGAAACAACAGTAAGCCATAAATGGATTGTTTCATAAATTAATCCCCCTCTTCATTTTCAAGAACTCTTACAATCTTTTGAGCAGCTTCATTAATCTCGGTATAGTCCATGACATCAACTAAACTACCCTTTGGATCAACTAAATAAAATGCTGAGTTATGGGTAAAATTTCCGTTTGTATCAGGAATAACAATGACACCAAACGCTTCTAACAACGCACTTAGTTCAGCTTGATTCGAAATTCTTGCCATCCTCCATGTTTCCCCATCACTATTAAAATAGTCTTTATACTTATCTAATGTAGCCGGGTCATCTTTAGTCGGATCAAAACTTATGCTTAAAAACATAATTTCTTCTCCAATATATTTACTTGGTAACAAATCATAAACTTCAGACATGTTCATTTCTAATTGAGGGCAAACAGTTGTACAGGATGTATAAATAAATGTAATCAATACATATTTACCTTTAAACTCAGAAATAGAATATGTTTGACTGTTACTATCCTCCAATGTAACGTCAGGGAATTGCGGCTTATTTTCCATAAGTTTATTCACCCTCGCAGTTTCTGCAGTAACTGAACTGAATCCATCGGTTCCTATATAGAACAATGCACACCCAAAGATTAAAACAAGAAAAAGCGAAAGTGTATTATACCAATTTTTAATCACGTGAATCACCTCCTAAACCTTATTTATTCAAGTTGTGATGTCCTTAAATAGACTAAAAAAGATAGCTCTAACGAAGAGCTATCTCCTTCTCTACTAAATTAATTACCATGTTTTGAATGGTGGTGATCCAGGTGGTGCATTCACTATAAATTCTACTAACGGGATAACATATCCCATTGCAACAAGCAGTAGCATTAATATAATCCAACGTCCCCAATGTTCTGTCCAATATGGCGTTTTAGTGGCATCATCTTCTGTTTCGGCAATAGGAAATTCGGTCTCTCCTTTTGGAGCAAAAAACATTAAATGGATGACTGCATACACTTGAATAATAACGCCGATCATTAATAGTGTTCCTCCAATAGCTATGAACATCAAGTATGGATCCCAACCTAATGCTGTTTCACTATCAAAGTAAGTTGTGTAAGAGGTTCTTCTAGGTGCACCTAGCAATCCAAGCCAATGCATAGCCCCAGACATAAATAACATACCCACTGTCCAAATAATAGTTTGAATAATGCCTATTTTATTCATTCTCGGTGTCAATACGCGTTTAGATAAATGTGGAACTAACCAATAACTTATACCGAAAAATGTAAGAATTACAGATGTACCTACTGTTAAATGGAAATGGCCTACAATCCATAAAGTATTATGGACCACTTGGTTTAATTGGTTTGTACTTTGAACAATCCCACCTGCACCAGCTGGGATAAAAGCAATCATTGCAATCATCGGAGCTAGAAAACGAACATCACCCCATGGCAGTTTTTTATACCAACCGAGTAATCCTTTTCCACCATTCTTTCTTGAGGTACGCTCAAATACTGCAAACATTGCGAACGCGGTCATTAACGAAGGGAATGCAATTGATAAACTCATAAACGCGTGTATAAATTTAACTTGTTCAGCAATTCCAGGATCGACAATTTGATGGTGAAAACCACCAGGAATATTAATAATAACTAATACAATTACAACTACTCGGGTTAACGTATCACTCCAACGTCTTCCGCCGATAACTTTCGGTACAATTACATACCATGCAGAAATTGCTGTTAAGTACCAAATATTTACTAAAGTATGTCCAAAAGCCCAAAATAACGTGCGGCTCACCATAACATTTATCGTATCAGTCCAACCGAATGACCAAGGAATAATGATAAAGACTTCAATCGCAACAGGGATACTACCGAAAAATAATAGAACAAATACACCAGTAGCAAAGAAAGATAGTATCGGTACATGCTGTCCTGGATTTTTCTTTCTCCAATTAGCGACATTTATAAATGCGCCAAATGCACACATCCAAATGCCCACTATGATTAATACTAAACCAATATAAAAATAGGGTGACGCTGCCATTGGTGGATAAAATGTATACATAACAGATGCTTCATTCATTAGGATTGGTACAACTGCAAATACGAATCCTACTATTTTTAATCCAAATCCAATCCATGCCATCTTTCTTACGATTGGAAGAAGTCCACCTAATGTATATGAAAGTGCCGCGTAAAAATAACCAATGGTAAAGAAGGCCGTTAACACTAGAACTAACAGCACACCATGTGCGGTTAATACTTGATAATAATTAAACCATGATGGTAATTCTAAAATTCCTGCACGACTTAATCCTTGCAACAACCCCAGAATTCCACCAAGAAGTAATGCTATAAATGCCACAAATAAATAGGTTTTCGATAATCTAGCATCTTCTATACTTATACCAAACGCTTTATTCGCTCTTTCTTTAAATGTTTGTGGTGTTACTGTTTCCACTTGAGCTTCCCCCCTTATTTAACAGTAATTGTTGTACTCATTAACTGGTGACCAGCACCACAATATTCATTACATAGAACTAAATATTCACCTGGTTTATCAAATTTCTGTTTGACCTTTTGAATATAGCCTGGCATAACCATGGCATTTAAATTTGTCCCTGCCACTTGGAATCCGTGTGTAATATCTTTTGAAGTCATCGTAAAATGTACAGTTGATCCAACTGGTACTTCAATATTATTTGGAGTAAAGCTAAATATTTCTAAAATCATGACAACTTCATATTCTTTTTCTCCAATTTTTGTAATACCTGGATTATCAAACGGTGCAGTTTCATTCACTTTTTGTGGATCTATTGTTTCTTTGTGACTTGGTGGTCCCATATCCAAGGCAAATGTTTGATAACCCGTTACAAGAAAAAATGTCATAATCATACCGAAACTTAAGATAAGCCATATTTTTTCATCACGATGCATGTTCATATCTTTCCCCCCTATACTCTAGCCATATATAGACCAAATACGATAATATACACAATAAGAATGACTGCTCCAACCACCCCTACGGAAATCCATGTTCCTATTAATGATGTTTCATTCTCTTTATCTAGCTTTTTAGATTTCATCAAAAACATCCTCCTTATATTTTTCTTTCAAAGTTTCAAATTATTATATAAAGGAAAGAATTTTAGGTTTATCAAGCCAACAAATTATAGTTGTATATTTTTTCCTTTTTAATTACCGTAGCTTAACCCCTTAGTAACCATACTTATGTCGCTGTTGTATTAGAACAAGCTTCTTCAACATCTTCAGCATATGTGGGCTTTTATTTCTATCGTCCAACTTACATGAGATGAAATTCATAGGAAATACAAAAAAGCAGCTCTTCAAGAGAGCTGCTTTTACATTCACTTATTATTTCTGATCAGGGCGAAACCTTCTTTTAATAAACATAAATACAATAGCTCCAATAACCGCCAAAATCAATAGTACTGGTAAATTCCCAATGAAAAATACGATTAATGCGGAGCCAGCTGCTAATATCGAGTTTGTGCTTGTAGCCAGTTGTTTTTTTGTTTTTTCCCATGTATTCAACTCTTTGCTATCTATCGCTGGAACAACCACACGATTTTCATACATCGTTAGTTCAATCGTCGAGAAAGACGTTTGGTTTTCAAGAAATTTCATATTGCCTACCATGACTTCAATTTCTTCTTGAACTTTTGCTAAATCTGCTGAGATTTTCAACAGATCCTCCGTTTTTTGTGCATTGCTCATAAACTCAAGCAAGCGTTCCTCTACTGCTCGTTTGGATTTCACGCGTGATTGCAAATCCACAAATTGTTCCGTGACATCCTGACCAGTCACATTGCGTTCTACTACATCAGCCGCTTCCCCTTCAGCATCTAACAGGAATGCTTGAAAATGTTTCTCAGGAATCCGAACAATCATCTTCCCACTGCTGGTATCATCATTTTCTTTATAGACACTTGATTCAACAATATAACCTTCATATTGCGCGACCTTTTTTTCAATATTACTCTGTGCTTTTTTTAACTCTTTTACGTTTACACTCATGCTCGCTTTGTGAATAATCATTCTCTCCGTTGTTGCTCCCGGAGATTTCTGTTCCACTTCATCTCGCTCTTCACTCACTACTTCACTTTCTTCTTCTTCTGCTGATTCATCAGAGTCTCCTGTCGCTTCATTCGAACTCGGTGCAACAGCTTTGTCTTCTGTAGTGTCATAAGAAGACTCGGAATCACCTGCACTACATGCTGCCAGGAGTATAAATAAACTTGAAAGTAGTAAAACAAAAATGATCTTTTTCATCATCGAATGTCCCCCTGTCTCTATACCTATTTATGACGAATGGAGGAGGAAAAATGTTACAGTTCGTTACATTATATTTTTGAAATAGATAATTAGGTAATATTTCTTAGTTAGAGTTCTTCTTTTAACTTGATATGATAAAACCCCCATGCAGCTTTCACATGGGGATTTACTAAATCTATTTATCGATATTCATTTACAACAAAGTCTTGCTCATCACCTGGAGGGTTATATGTAACGTATGTTCCTGCAATGAGATCATGTAAACCTCGTTTATCCTGTCTTAGACCGACCATAAACGCGGTGACAATCGCTCCGATTCCAAGAGTAACGATATAAATCAACGCTGCTACAACAACACGCATTAACATAGCTCCAATACCTAATTTACTGCCATCGACTTTAACAATTCGAATATTCATAATTCGTTTACCCACTGTATAACCGTACCAAAAAATAGGTACTATAATAGAATATAGCGTGATTAGAAGAGATGAAAAATTTTCATCTTCCCAATTGCCCGTTAAGAAGTAAAAGATAATGCCTAACGGTAAACTAATAATCAAACCATCCAATATAGCCGCTAAAAATCGTACCCAAAAACCTGCTGGATTTGTCATGATGTTCCTCTTTTCATATTGTACATATTAACTATATTACCAAATCAATCTTGATAAAGAACTAGTAATTCTATTTTTTTATTAAATCGCACGATAATTTTAGACAGTCACATTTCCTTTGGAGCTTTCATGCCTAGAAGTCTTAATGCTTGTTCTAACACAATAACCACACTCTGTACTAAAGAAACTCGGTACTCCATCAAACTAGAGTTAGTGACAATTTGAACGTTTCCGTAAAATGAATTGAATGCCTGTGCTAATTCCACCGCATATTTTGCCATTAAAGAAGGATCTAGCTCAGTTGTAGCTCGGTTGACGACAGCTGGGAATTGTTCTAGGTATTTGATTACTTCCCACTCATGATTATTGACTTCTTCAACGCTAAACTCACCCACCACTCCCGCTTTTCTCAAAATCGAGCATGCTCTAGCATATGTGTATTGCACATAAGGGCCAGTTTCACCTTCTGTTTGTAGCATTTTCTTCAAATCGAATTCGATGTCATGTTTTCGATGCTGTTTTAAATCACTGAAAATAATGGCACCTACTCCGATTGCTTTTGCTACTTCTTTTTTATTCAACAGGGAAGGATTCTTTTCGTCAATAGTGTCCTCAGCTAATTGAATGGCTTCTTTTAACACTTCTTCTAATAAAATAATTTTCCCTTTACGCGTCGATAATTTTTTTCCATCCTTCAAAATTAACCCAAATGGAATATGTTGAAGCGTATCCGCCCACTTATAGCCCATTTGGTGTAGTACCGACTTCAGCTGTACAAAATGCAAGCTCTGTTCATTTCCCACTACGTACAGTGATTTCACGAACTCGTGAGTGTTATGTCGATCTATTGCAGCCGTAATATCTCTCGTTGCATACAATGTCGCACCATCAGACTTTTTGATGATACAAGGGGGCATATGCTCTCCTACATTTACAACAAGTGCACCATCGGATTCGACTAACAAGTTCTTTTGTTGTAACTCTTCAACAATTGGATCCATTTTATCATTGTAATAGGCTTCACCTTTATACGAATCAAAGGTCACTCCTAACACATCATAAATTTTTTGAAATTCTTTTAAGGATTCTGTTCGAAACCATTTCCATAGTGCTAAGGCCTCCAGATCACCATCCTCCAAAGATTTAAAAGCAGCTCTCCCTTGGTCATTTAAAGAATCATCAAGTTCTGCTTCCTTGTGAAAACGAATGTAAAGTGCCAATAACGTTTGGATTGGCGCTTTCTGCACTTGTTGTTCATTGCCCCATAATCGATAAGCCACCAGTAACTTCCCAAACTGAGTTCCCCAGTCCCCAATATAGTTAATCTTCACTGGTTGATACCCACTCTTTTCAAGCAATAACGCAATGCAATTCCCAATGACTGTCGATCGCAAATGCCCCATTGAAAAAGGCTTCGCAATATTCGGGGAAGACATATCAATGGTTACTACGCCGCCTCCGCCGACGTTTGAAGAACCATAGTGGTTTACTTCATATAAAATTGTATTCATAATCGACTGCGTAAATCCCGTTCTCTTCATAAAAATATTTACATACCCATTAAGCGCTTCGACTTTTTCAATGGTCGCATCCTGAATGTTGCCTGCTATTTCTTCAGCAATCAACGTAGGAGACTTTTTCATTTTTTTCGCAAACTGAAAACAGGGCAGTGTAAAATCTCCTAGACGTGCATAAGCAGGTACGTCAATCATCTGTTTTTCAATTAACTCCGTTGTGTGTTTTTGAAGAATGTCTACAACTTTCTGTTTCATATGAACTCCTCCGATATGATAAAAATATATAAAAAAAGCCCTCGTCTCATCAAACACATGAGACGAAAGCTTAACTTCCGCGGTACCACTCAAATTACCCCATATAGGGCCACTTTCTCATAACGGTGAGTCACCGGCTTTTTCTACATTATTCGAAAAAGCATCTCCGAAGTGCGCTTCACAAATCTTCACAACCAGGCTCACACCATCCCCAGCTCGCTTGATGTTCAGTATTTGGTACTCTCTTCGTCTTGGATATTGTATTTGAATTTATCAAAATGAAAAGAGGAAGTCAAGTTATTATAGTAAAGGTTGATTTCCGTTTCAGACGGACGCTTTCCGCGGGCATGGCCTCAGTCTCCTCGTCGAGCAAGCTCTCCTGTGGGGTCTTCGGCTCATGCTAATTCCGCTGGAGTCGCCGTCTTCCACTACAATCACTAAAACGAACAGGATATATAGTAATATGGTGCAAAACAGCTTCGGCAACTGTTGTTACTCGTCGTTGGAAAGATTGCTCCTGTTGCTGTTTCTTCAATGCTTTGATGTCATATATCCAACAAATATAAATTGCATAGATAATTGACTACAGGCTTCACGTATAGGCATGGATATAATATTTCTTTTTGAATATTGATTATGTTGTTTAAAGCTCAGTATTCCCAAAGGTAAATCGGAAGAACATTTAAATCTCAAGTTGAAAAGATGATTGGTTACTGTACACATGGTAATTTTATCGATGAGAGAAAATCACCGACTTAAAAAAGAATAAACAACACTCAGCCATCTCTGAAAGGTGGTGGCTCGCTTCCTTGGTACGCAAGTGTCCCTCAAAATTAAGGCTACTCACTAAATGCATATAACGGAACTATCGATCCATGGCATCGTTAAATAAAGCCGTCACATATAAACGCTTTGTGGCACTTAAAATTGCTGCATATAACACACCAAATATATTCTTAACTCGCCCTCGTTTATAGGCATTGACCACGGATAGAATCGCGTTAATATAGTCTTCTTCATACTCCTCAAACGTCATAGATCGGTCTATTTTCGCTTTCGCTCGTAACATAATCCCATACACTTTATACATCGTATTCATGTCAAAGAAAGCACCCAAAATGCGTCCGATTCTTTCTGGTAATTTGGTAATTAATCCCTTCTTAATCGCATCCTCTGTATCATATGTATCTTGTATAAGATTATTAGAAAGAGCGGTTTGTTTCTCGATTTCAGGAGATTGAACGCTTACAGGCGTAACACTTTCGGTAGAACTGCGAGTGATCATAGTCGACTTGTCTTCAAAGGGTAAAATACGAAGAATGTTCGCACCATAGCCTTTTGAGACGCGACGGATAAACGATATTTTTTCGATAATTTGTAACTTCGCCAACTTACGAATAGCACGACGAATCGTCGCATCTGACTTCGATAATGCCTTCATGATCGTTTCTACTTTCAAATGAGCAGCACCTGGAAATTTACAAGAGTAGCGACTAAGTAATGATAGGACGTCTCGATCCGTTTGGATTAACTTATGATAATGGGCATTGGTATGCTGCTGAACATGCTTATCCATTTCTTTGACGCTAGTAAATGTTTGATACTCTGATAAATAATACATAGTCTGCTCCGATCGCCACTCTCTATTTGTTAAGTAGTGGGCGTTTATTTGTATGTTTGGATATTCAGGTATTTTGCCTTTATAGTCCTTACATAGAACAAACTGATCAGTGAGGAGACAATTTTTTTAAAAAGATTTTAAGATGAAAAAAACGCCTACTTTTTACGAATGATCGTAAAAGTAGGCGTTAATTTTTTCTATGTACTATTAAGTAAATTTCCGACGCGACTTTCGTAGCCTGCGAAACTGTGCAATTTCTTTAAATAAAAACTGCCAATAGGCAAAAGAGAACAGTAATAAAAATGCAATCTTAAAGCCCTGTCTCCATTCATTGAAATATACATAATAGCTAATCGCTGCGAACGCAGTCGTGTAGAAAATAATTCCCCATAAAAGCGACTCGCGTTTAATGTAGAATTTGATCACAAATAGCAACACACAAACGCCTAACAACACCCACTTTAATGTATCGAAATCCATATATTTCTCCCCTTACAATCCAGATTGTTTCCTATAATTCCTTAGATTCATTTCATGTGCCTGTTGCATCCCAAGCTTTTCATAATACCCTTGCAACTCTTCATCACACATTAAATCTATCATATACATATCACTCAGCAAATCCAACATTTTTTTCAACAGCTGCTGGCCTATACCATGTCCTTGATAAGTGGGGAGCACTTCCAAAGTGAATATATTAAACTATTGATTCAGATCTCAAATAATGATAAAGCTTATTATCTACTGGATGTTCAAATTGCATATTCATAGTTACAACTGGCAGGACTTTTCCATTCTTATCAGTCATTGTATCCTGAGCTATACTATTTGGATCCAGCGTCACTTCCCCTAAGTAGTAAAAATCATTGCCTTCACCATTATCTTTTTTCACAAATAAATGAATTTTTATATTGTCTTTTTCTGCGTTAATAATTTTATTTACTTCTTGTGAATGTAGAGTACGATTACTTCGTGTGTACCACTTAAACAAGTTTTGATCAATAAATTCATCACCGTAAGCTACACTCGATTCTACTTCATCATGTTTATGATAGGTAATAAATATAGGACATGTTTGATGCTTTATTTTATATCCATACATCGTTGAAGACTCATCTTGATCCCAATTCAACAGTTTACATGCGTCTTTTCTAGAGTATTTTTTAAACAATGTAAGTTTTTCTTGGCAGTCATAAATATGACTCTTTTCTAACCCACTATTAACAATATCAATCATTAACTGCTTAAAAAAGTTATTGGTAAATAAACTATTTCGAATATCCTTATTAAATATAATACTGTCATTCTCAATAGTGATTAATGGAATTGATCCATATTTCTTTGTATTCCCGCTAGTGTAAAATGATAAATCCAAAACACGATAAACAGATTTCAAAGTTTCATCATCATTATTACATTTATTTTGTAATAAGATTTTTTCGTAATTATCTATTGTTAAGTTCTCGTTTTTAATAAGCGCTTGAACTAATAATATTTCGTGCTTACGCTTCCCATTTAATACTTCTTGAGACAGCATTGTAAGGACTTGACCTTCATAGTTATTAATTTGTGGAACTTCTTGTTTAATCCTTTTAAGAAAAGCAAAATAATTATCATGTTGTGAAATAATTGCGACAGGATCCAAGGAATTGTTAATAACAAAATCGTGCAAATAAGGAACACGACCGATTCTGTTTTTCAAATTTTCGAATGCCTCTTTAAGTAAAACAAGATTTGTAAGGTTAGTATTATTAATAGATTTATATATTTGCTCTCTTGCAATCCCTTCGAAAATCACTGTAGAAACACCTTTTATATAGCTAGTGTCATTTAGTTTTCTTCGAATATTATCTTTGTTTTGCGATTGATCACCTGATAGAGCTACTGGAATGAGATAATTATTTTTATAGTTCCCGATAAAGTCGATAATAGCTACAAAATCCTTAGAATTATGTTTCCGCAAACCACGACCAAGCTGTTGAATAAATATAATACTCGATTGAGTTTGTCTTAGCATTACTACTTGATTAACACTAGGAATATCAATTCCTTCATTAAAAATATCTACTGTAAGAATATAATCAAGTTCACCTGCTTCAAGTTGCTCTACTCTTTTGATACGTTCTTCCTGAGTATTGTCTCCTGTTAAAGCTACGGTTCTATACCCTTTTTCATTTAATCGTTTAGACAGTTCTTTTGCCTCTTCTTTTCTACTACAGAACATCAATCCTCGAACCTTGCTTCCAGAATATCCGTAGTATTCAATTTTTTCGATAATGTGAGCTACTCTTTCATCAGTTACCAATCTCGAAAATTGCGCAGTATCATCAATTAAAACTCCGTCTATTTCTAGATCTGTCACACCAAAGTAATGAAAGGGACATAGCATGTCTTCCTCCAAAGCTTTTTGAAGTCTTATTTCGTAAGCAATATTAAAATCAAACAGCTCATAGATATTGAATGAGTCTGTTCTTTCAGGAGTTGCTGTCATTCCCATCAAAAATTTCGGCTTAAAGTGATTTATTACTTTGCGATAGGAAGCTGCACCTGCTTTATGGACTTCGTCAATCAGTATGTAATCGAATTCTTCTGGATCAAACTGAGATAAAGTATTATCTTTTGATAACGATTGGATTGTTGCAAATAAATATTTAGCACTATTTTCTCTTATAGTACCCGACAAAATTCCATATTCGTCGTCGTAGCCACCAAGTATTGTTTTGAAATCAGATTTTGCTTTTTGTAAAATCTGTTCTCTGTGCACAATAAATAGCATCTTTTTCGGAGCATATCTTCTAACGTCAAATGCAGATAAATAAGTCTTCCCTGTACCAGTTGCCGAAATAATTAATCCCTTATCCTTTTCATTTCGAAGAATCTCAATATTTTGTAGTGCTTCAACTTGCATCTTATTTGGTATTATCTGAAGTGCTTTTTCAATGTTATTAGTTTGATACTCACTAAAACCCTCTATCACTTTCTCCATCTTTTTCTTTTCAGCAGTTTCAACATATATTTTTTCGTATTCAGTTATCCATTCAAGTGATAACTCATGGGATTTCCCCCAGACATCTTCAAATTGATTCTTAAAATGGTGAATAATTTCTCCATTTTCATGAGTAGTTAGTTTTACATTCCACTCATAATTTACTTTTAGGGCATGGGAAGTTAGATTCGAACTCCCTACAATTAAAGAGTAATGTGTTGAGTGTTGGAAGATATAACCTTTTGAATGAAAACCTTTAATATCTGTTAGCCGAACTTTTACATTCTCAATTTTCAAAAGCTCTTTAAAAACTTTTGGCTGGTTAAATTGCAAGAAGGTAGATGTTAATATGCGTCCTTTGATACCTTTTAATTTCAAATCATGAAAATGAGCTTTTAACGTAGCAAGACCACTTTCAGTCACAAAAGCAACTGAAAATAAAAATGTTTCACAATGTTCTAGTTCATCTAATAAAGTTGATAATACCGTTTCATTTTCTGCAGTATTATTTACTAACAATTGTGGTTTATAAGAACCTGGTGTATTTAATTCTTTATTAATAAATCCTTTATGTAATGAATCTTCTAAATTACGAAGAAAATCCCCCATTTTACACCCGCTTCACTCTATATATTTTGTAAGTTCTTAATAGTTAGGACTGCAGGAATATCCGCAGGAGCCCACTCTAGATCTTTTAGTTTATCGATAGTTACCCATCTCAATTCTGCATGCTCAGTTGCTTTCATTTCACCAGAATTAATAGAAGCAAAATAAGAAGTAAGCTGAATGGTAAAATTCTCATATTCGAAGTAAGTATCTTCTACATTTTCACCAACTTCTATCTCGATATTAAGTTCTTCTTGGATCTCTCTAATTAAAGCTGTTTCATGACTTTCTCCTTCTTCAATTTTCCCACCCGGAAATTCCCATAAGTTCGGAAGTGCCATTACTGGGGAACGAAGCGCACATAGTATTTCATTTTGTTCATTATGTATTACTGCTGCTACAACATTTAAGTGTTTCTTCATTTATTGAGCTCCTTATACGCATATATTAAAACTTCTTCAGTTAATTTTCTTTTCACTTGGCCTCTGGTCTAAAAATATAAAATTTATGATTTTACCTTTATTGATTCACTAGCATGCAAATCATTCCGCTCTCATATTCTGGTAGATTTAGTATAACTGATCTCGTTCATAAGATCTCTATTTGCGAGAAAATTCCCACTATATATCAGAATATTAAAAGCGATATGATCACCATGATTTAAGACTTACCTATAGTTGGAGAGAATTATCAAACCTATTGCGAAAGAAAGAAAAAAACGACCGAAATTGCATCTTCGGTCGTTCCCTTTACAGAATACAAGGTGAAGATCTTTAGTAACCAAAAAATGCAGTTTAAAATGGATGCATAAAATTAAACTGCATCAAGTGAAATTGGCGCGATGGACAAAAAATAGTACCTGGACTGCCTGTTTATAAACTAGTAGTAATAAGATACCTGTGCACTTATTGTGAACAGGTATCTTATTTCTTTATACTATTTATATAAAATACTTACACAAAATCCATTATTATCTAGTATATCCGAGTTATTAGGCTATAATTATCTTATTAAATTATTTACGACAATCCAATTCGGAGGTAATACATGTCTTTTATCAGAAAAATAGTGAACAAAATAATGGATACCGAGGACCTCAAGAATCCTGTTACGTTACAGAATCGTACTGAAGAATCAACACTAATAAAAGAATTAGAATTACTTAAAAGCTTATCTGATCAAAGTTTAGATAGTAGACTTATAGATGAGCATTTAAAACTTGCTCGGATTGGTTTATCAGGAGAAAAGAATGTCATGTATGAGCTAAAACATTCATTTATACCAATGATCATTCTCCATGATGTTGAAATAAGTGTTGATGACTATCATGCACAATATGATTTTATTATACTTACACATCAGTTTATATTTGTTTTAGAAGTTAAGAAGTTTATTGGAAACATTATCGTTTCTGATAGTGGAGATTTTACACGTGTTGTAAAAAAGGGTACCCGTACGGTCTTTAGAGAAGGTGTTTATAGCCCCTTAAGACAAGCAAAAAGGCAACGAGATATATTAAATAAGTTCTTGAGAGAACATAATTTGATTAATAAGACCGAAATTATTAGTGGTGTGACATTTGCGAATGAACGAAACGAAATTGATTTGACTAATGCTCCTGAAGAAGTGAAATCAATGATCTGCAAAATTGATGGTCTTGTGTCTTTATTGGAAAAAGAACAAAGGAAATTACCAGACCGAAATGTATTACCTGCTTATTTATTCAAAACGGCACATTTTATTCTAAGTCACCAAACTCGCAAACCCTTTAGTAAACAGCGATATTTGGTTAAAACCGAGATTAATTCTAATATCAACACCAACACCAACACCAATGCCAATACCTATGCCAGTGCCAATTCCAGAACCAGTGCCAATGCCAATGCCAATGCTAATGCTAATACACCTATTAAAAGAACTCTCGCTAGTATTGAACTTATTGAACAAAAGCTGAGAGAGTTCAGAAAAAAAATTGCGAAAGAAAAAGGATATAAAGCATTTCACATATTTAGTGATGCCACTTTAAATGAACTCTTATTACATAGACCTGCTAACAAGGCAGAATTAATCAAGATAAAAGGAATTGGCAATCAGAAAGTAGACGATTTTGGAGATGAACTTTTAAATATTATTAACCTCTAGTATTAGAGTCTTATAAGTTCAAGTTGAGATAAGATATCAAGCTATCTCCGGTATCAACTTAGGATTACTTGTGAAAGAAAGAAAAAAACGACCGAAATTGTAGCTTCGGTCGTTCCCTTTATAGAATACAAGGTGACGATTCTTTAGTAACCAAAAAATGCAGTTTAAAATGGATGAATAAAAGTAAACTGCTTTAAGTGAAGTTGTACCCTGGACAAAAAATAGTATCTGGATGCCCTGTTTAAAAACTAGTAGTAATAAGATACCTGTGCGCAAAACCGCACAGGTATCTTATTTTTTCGTACTTATAAACAGGCAATGGCTAACCTATTTAAAGTCCTAAGTGCAACTGAAACTTAACGAAGCTGTCCCTTGTTTAAATTGTGGATGGACTGGTGAATACATTAACTCAACAAACATTTAGCTTTCTTTATTAAAAAAGCTCTTTAATTGATTTTCACTAGGCATCTGTATTGGGTAGTTAAGATTGATATCTCCCATATTTACAATATACGGACTCGTTGCTTCGATCACTTTGAATTTCCAATGAGGCGATTTTGATTTACTACTTGCCTGAGAACCATTAATCATCATTTGCTTTTGAAATGCTTGTAATTTAGCCATGAGAAACTTATCTTGGAATCGTATCAGTAAATAACCTTCTTGATTCTCCGGATCAAAGTTTTCCATCACTGATTCACTCACATCAAACCAATTCTTCTTATTTTGAACGGATGGTGAAATAATGAAGAATTCATCTTTTTGAAAAAGCGTTGTGTTTCTAACTTGATTTAAACCTAAATCATTTTTTAAAAAGGCTAAATTCACCTTAGACGATTCACTAGCAATAGACATGTAAATCAACCCTCTCATTATATGGTATATTCATTATACCGAAAATTTATCATTAAATACTAATTTGAGGGAAAATTCCCACTATATAATTACATATTTATACGAAAGCGAAGACCCTCCGGTATGCACTCTTATCAAGATACGATTAAACTCGTACAAATATGCCGGTTGGTGATTTCTCCCGCTTCATTGCGCAAAGGAATCGTCCATCGTCATCATCTAACAGGTTGGAATACTATTCCCGCCGTTACCCTTGATAAAAATTAAAATTTTTTAAGTCTATATTACACACTCAAATACATGAAATGAACTGCCTTCTCCGTATCCGTTAATAACTTCATGGAGAATAATTTCATCAAAGCCATTAGTTTTTAGAATATTTTCAAATTCGCCAGATTCATAAAGGCGAATAGGGAAATCCATTATTTCTGATTTCTCTATTTGCCCATCTTTAACTAATTGATATTTCAATTTTGTATTTAACGTCTTACTAGCTTGGTCATAATTTATTTTCTTATATTCAACAATCTCGTTGTTATCAAGGTAATGTCTATTCGTTTGAATCCAATCAGGAATATCTTCAACTGTACCTGTGTTTGTCATAACAGTTAAAAGTAATTTCCCATCTTCTTTTAAAATAGTTTTCATGTTAGCAAGACTTTCTTTCGCTAATTCATCTGGCAAAAGTGAAAAAGAACCAAACGGTATCATTATTAAATCATAATTTTTATCGCCTTTAAATTCTTCTATTCTGCCATAAGAAACATTTGGTTTAAGGTTTAATTTCTGACCTTTTAATTTACATACTCGCAACATTTCTTCTGAAATATCAAATCCCTCAATATCGATTCCTTTTTCCATAAAAGGAATCAGCATTCTACCGTTTCCACACATAGGTTCTAACACTTTTATCTTTTTGTCTTTGACAAAAGATAGAAAAAACTCAAGTTCTTTTCCATCTGCAATAGATTTATCTTTTTCGTATATCTGTGTGCAAAGTTCTCCATAATATTCATTCAACATAACATAATCCTCCCATGCTATTAGTTCTACAGTTGAATAAGATATATGTTAGGATTTTATTGTTTTAAAGAATAACTCGACTGTATTAATAAATTTTTCAAAGTTAGGTTCGAAAATATTATGGTCCGATTCTTCAAATACAACTAAATTTACATTTGGGATTTTCTCCAAATATTTTTTTCCATCATCTATTGATAATGCCGCCCCTTGTTTACCTCCACGGATAACAAGAACAGGACACTGTATAGAACTTAATTTATCCCAAAACAAAACCTGCTTAGAATCTGTTTGTAGTTCATTTAACACATGTGGTTTCATTCTTTCAGACAATGATTTTCCACGCCAAGGCGGTAAAGAGGAAAAAAATTCAACCCACTCAGAAGGAAGTTGCGAATGATAGGCTGGATAATCCCCCAATATCAAACCTTTAATTGAATCAGAATTGTTAAGAGCATAACCAATCGAATAGGTAACACCTCTCGAAAAACCCATGAGTATAAATTGATTTAATCCAAGATGTTTAATAACCACCTCAATATCGCTTATATGATCTTCCAATGTATAGCCCTTCTGGGGAGCATCGCTATTTCCTCTTCCACGGAGCGTTAATGCGATACAACGTCGAGGTAATGTCTTCAATAGAGGTAAATAATCCTCAGCAGATTCAGATAGTCCAGGGATTATTACTAAGGGTAATTCTTGCTTAGCGTCAAAATTACTGTCAATAAAGTGAATATTGGTGCCATTATTGTCTACCCAAACATTTTTATACTCCATTTTTCACCTCAACCTTCACTTCCCCACATTGCTTATTTGTTGTAAGTAACTTAACATTCATAACCGAATGCCTCCATAACTGTGATAAGAATATGTATTCGACTCTTTATCTTAATTTCCTTTTTAAATAAGTGATCTGTTCTTATTGAACTGAACTGCCGCTTTAGTTCAAGAAGAAAAAAGAGAGGCATATTCAACACTCGCGCCAGATTGCAGTAGACCGTTCTGCACATCTATGCTTTCCGGACAATCCTATTTTACCTAGTTCTCCTTCACTAAATTTAAAATAGAGGCCTTGCATAAAGAAATTAATTCAATTAAGAAATAGCCATTCACTACAACTAGAGCGTCTCATCCAATTTTTGAATCTTTGAGTGGGAAATTAAAAAAACATTGCCAAAAACGTCGATTTTGTCTCCCTTTACACGTACAGCGCAATCTTTGTTCGACGCATAAATATTTATTTCTTCCGATAGGAGAGATAGTTCGCTTTGCACCAGTGCAAAGTTATTTTCAAGATCAAAATGAGACAAGACGGAAAAATTGTCAAGACCGATTCCGTCGTAAACAGAGCTCATTTCAACTTTATATCCAAAGTTTTTCGAGCATAACCATTTAGCTGACATGTTAATTGCACCAGCGCTTGCTCCCATCACAACAGCGCTGCTTTTTTTAATCGAATCCGATAATTCATATTCCATCAAAAAAACATTTTGTTTAAGAGTATTCCCACCCAACAAGAAAATGACTGAAGCATTTTGAATTATCGTTTGGGCATCTTCCTTCTGTAAGCGATAATTTATTAAATGATATTCATCAAATATAATGCCAGCCTGGTCAAGCCACGAGCGTTCAATAGCACCATCATCTTCATAAATAGATGGATTCGACCTAATCATAGCAAGCGATTTTCTATCAGTTATATCCTCCTGTAACACCCTGCCCAGATTCTCTGGAAATAAATTGTTAAACCAACCTAAATAATAGTGAGTTTTCATAAGTACCCCCGTAGCAAAGTGTAAATTATATTTATTCCTTGCGTCACTCATTCTGTTTTCTTGTCACCAACAAAATACTCTCAATATGGCCCGATTGTTGAACACAAGTTAAACAACGCTCTTCAACTAACCTGCGGCATTAGTTCATTTAAAAAATCTCTTTTATTTATTATACTAACAATATCCATTTTACTTTTTAAAAATAAAACTTTCCGTTAATTATAAAAGCACCTCGAAATGAGGTGCTAATTTGGGTTATATTTTGCTGTTTTATTCAGAAAAAGTGATCCAAAATGGAACGGGTTAAGAAGCAATTTCGGTCGTTTTCTTTATGGAAAACAAGTATTCATTTTTGGACCATAACGGTTTCCTTCTATCTAACAGGACTAAGAGCTAGAAGGTCCCCCCATGTGTGCTTGCCTCGTTCTTTAACTCGCTCACATAGCTCACAAAACAAATAAGCAGTGGTTAACGCGTCTCCAAGAGCACTATGCCGTTCAAATATTCGTGTTTCAAACACAACAGCATAATATTCAAGGTCTTTTAATTCCCAGGTCGGCACTAAATAAGACAGCAAATCAAGCGTATCGACTGAAGGCGGTGGTTGAAATTTGATATCTGCACGACGAAGTTCATGTTTAAGCACTTGCATATCAAATGTTAGATAATGCCCAACCATGCTATGAGCACCATGCTCTTCGGCAAATGCAAATAAATCTTCAATCACTTGGAGTGAGTCAGGTGCATTCTCTACATCCTCATTTTTAATCGATGTCAAATCGGTAATAATTTCAGGAATCTCACGTTTAGGGTTCACATACGATTGAAAGGTTTTATTCTCGAGAACTTTTAAACCTACAATCGGCACAGCCCCAACTTCAATTAGTCGATCGTCCTTGCCAACTGCAAATCCTGTCGTCTCCGTATCTACAACCAGAAAACTCAACTCATCAAGTGGTGTTGAAAGGGGAATTTCACGGTTTATGCCATCTTGAAATACCCTCTTTGACCAAATTGCCATTCGTTCTCCCCCTCTTCACGTACCCAACTCCTATACACCCATATCTCGTAACACCGTCATCTGAAACTCGCGCAACACGGTCAAGGCTCTCGATAGTAATGCTTTTTCTCTTGATGTTAGCTTGTCAATTAGTACTTTAGAATTCCCTACTGCTAGTTTTTGTTGAAGGGTCACCATTAACACATAATCTGCGCTTTCCTTTAACTCTTCTAACGTACTATCATCAAAACGATTTAATTCACGCAGCGATTCAAGTTTTTCAAAGGTAGATCCATCCACAATTTTATTTTTCAAGCATATCAACTGAAGGGAGTGATGGAATGGGAATAATACGCGTAGCTTTAGATCAATTTCCTTTCCTTCTCGTAAAATAAAGGAAAGGATACGATGATCTAATGAAGGGATCATGGTCCCTTTAAGTTCTCTAGCCATTTGCAATAAAAGAATTCCCGACCGTTCAAGTTCCTCGTTAATCGCATTCATAAAGTCGTGATGTAGTGAGCGATCCCCGCTCACCCACCTCATCGCAAAGAAATTATAAGCGTACAATGTATTTTGTGTAGTGGTATTAATGGTCCAACGATGGATACGTTGTTGCCAGTCTGCAAGCGAACCTCTCCAAATTTTATTGCTAGCCATCATATCTCCATCACAACGTTTGAACCCGACCATTTCTAATAGGCGAACTATTTCATCTGCAAGTTTCTTGAAATAGTCGTCTATTGCCTTGGTTGATTTTTCATAGACTAAAAAATGATCCTGGTCCGTCATAAGAAGTTGTTCCCCACGGCCTGCGCTTCCCATTTGATAAAAAACAAATTCACAAGGTGTTGTGAGACCATTTTCTTTTAAAAGACGTTGTTGAGCGAGTTCGATACTTTTTTTAACAATTTCATCGTAGATCGGTGTCATTGTAGAAACAATTAATCGTATACTCTCTCTTTCTTCTAAAAGTTGACTACTCACTTGTTTTACTTTTTTTGATACTTCTTCTACCGATGACTCGTCCAAGTGATCGATATTTGCCATCACTTGTTGTATGGAGCGATGTCGCTGCTTTAGTACATCAGAAAGTGTCAGCATCCCAACTGGTGCTTCCATTTCATCTACAACGATTACATGTCGTAAAGTTGGATTCTTTTGAAAGATGGTTAACGCTTCATAATAATATGCGGAACGTTTGATTGTGATGCTTTCTTTACCGACAATCTCTAAAAGTTTCGTTGTCATAGGTTTATCTTGTGCAATCGCAGAGATGATTTCCCTCATCGATACGACCAGCGATTGTGAGGAAGAAGAGTCTAGACAAACGACAGCACTGAGTCCCTCTTTATACATAAATTGAATACCATCTAACATTGAACTTGATGGTGGCAGCATGAGCAAAGGGGAAGACATCATGTCTTGCACCCTTTGAAATACTTTTTTCTGACTATCCATCCAACTAGATTGCTGCAGCTGCTCAGTAAATGATTGATAGACATCTTGAAGTCTAAACACCACTTTTTCTAAAAAATAACGTTGAATTTCTGGTTCTTCCAACATTTCCTTGACTACATCGTAAGGAAGAAACAGCCCAAGCGTTGTTTCTAAGGCTTGAATTTCTACTGTATTTGGCGGCTTTTGCTGAATTTTCAACATATTACTCAAACTAGCTAATCCAATAATTCCACCTGGACCAGCTAATTCGAGCACTTCCCGTTCGTGTTGATAGCCTGCTGCATATACTTCCGCTAAACCTGAAGTGACGAGTAGTATTCCCTCTCTCTTCTTTCTAGCGTTCGCTATCAACACACCTTTATCATACTGACGCTCTTCACAACGACCATACAGCTGATCAAACTCTAGCTGATTTCGTCCTTTAAAAAGCGGCGTGTTTTTCACAAAATCTTTAATCGATTTTCCGTTACTTGGTTGGCGGAACGTCTTCTCCATTATCCAACCACACCTCTCCATCTCTATACGTCATCTGTTCTGGATAACGTAAATCCTGTACTTCTTCTTGGATTTTCTTAGATGGTGGCTTAGTAGCAAGAGACACGACAATATTTGTTATTAATGCTGCAGCTGTTCCAAAGACACCAGCTCCTGTATCAATAATTCCTAAAATCGTAAATCCGCCATATTTTGCAGCGAAAATGTATGTGAGTGTCACCGTTAAACCTACGAGCATACCCGAAATGACACCAGCTGCATTCGAACGCTTCCACCAAACTCCTAGTAGTAAAGCCGGGAAGAAGGATGAAGCGGCTAAAGCAAATGCCCATGCGACTATTTGTGTAATCGCGCCAGGTGGGTTAAGTGCTACAACACCTGCAACTAGAGAAGCGATAATAATTGACCAACGACCCACTGACAAACGTTTTTTATCTGTCGCTTGTGGATTGATTGAACGGAAATAAATATCATGTGATAACGAAGAAGAGATGGCCATCATTAGTCCACCAGCAGTAGACAATGCAGCAGCCATTGCTCCAGCCGCCATCAATCCAATAACAAAGATTCCTAAATTCGCAATTTCTGGTGTTGCCATAACTACGATATCATTTGAGATTTGTAATTCTGTCCATTGTAAAATTCCATCACCATTTGTATCCGCAACCAGAAGCTTGCCTGTATCTACCCAGGATTTTGTCCATTCAGGCAACGCATTTATTGGAGAATTCGCTACTTTCGTCATCAAGATGAAACGAGAAAATGCAGCGTATGCAGGTGCTGAAAGGTAAAGAAGTCCAATAAATAGAAGTGCCCATGCGCCACTCCATCGAGCAGCTTTCATTGTTGCAACCGTAAAGAATCTTACAATTACGTGAGGCAATCCAGCTGTACCAGCCATAAGAGTAAACATTAGAGCCATGAATTGCCACTTGGTCCCATTGGTGAATGGGGTTAAGTAATCCGAGATTCCGAGATCCGCGTCGAGAATTTTCATTTGTTCTAACACTTCACCATAAGATACCCATGGAAGTGGGTTATTTGTTAATTGAAGAGACATGAAAATTACGGGTATTAAATAGGCAGTGATCAACACAACATATTGAGCAACCTGAGTCCATGTAATCCCTTTCATCCCACCTAGAGAAGCATAGATCGCGATTAATACTGCCCCAATAATCGTACCAAGACGATAATCAATTTCTAGTAATCTACCAATAACAATACCTGAACCTGACATTTGACCAATCGAGTATGTAAAACTGATGATAATTGTTGCAACAGCAGCAATTAATCTAGCTACATTACTATCATAGCGATCTCCTATAAATTCTGGCACTGTGTATCGACCGTATTTTCGCAGTTGAGGAGCTAACAGGAATGTTAGTAATAAGTAACCGCCTGTCCAACCCATAATGTAACCAAGTCCGTCATAGCCCAAAATCATAACGGTACCGGCTAAACCAATGAAAGAAGCAGCACTCATCCAGTCTGCCCCGATGGCCATCCCGTTATAAATCGCTGGAACGCCTCGACCGGCAACATAGAAATCAGAAGCAACCTTTGCTTTATTGAAAATAGCGATCCCTACGTATAATCCAAATGTTGCTAGTATGAATGCAAATGACACAATAAATTGTGTTTCCATAGTATTTCCCTCCTTTAATCGATCTCTTTCTACAGTTACAATATTTTAGTGATCCATCGGTTTACCTTTACCAATTGTTTCATTTCGTGAATCATCAATGCCGTATTTTTTATCGATACGATCACTAATAATGGCGTTTAAAAATAATAAGATGATAAACGTTACGATTGCACCTTGTGCTCCCATGTAATAGTGAATTGGGATTCCCATAAACGTAACTTCAGTTAAAGATTCAGCGAACAATACAACACCAAATGACACAATAACTCCTATCCCCAAAAAGCTCATAATTAAAGTCGTACGTGTTTTAAAATAAGCATCTGCCACTTTTTTATCAATTCTCTTCACCGCATGTTCTCCCCTTTCATTTCTAGCCTTTTAAATCAAAGATAAATTGAATCGTTTCCCATAATGGTAAGGGAACTTTTATTATTTCTACTAAAAGCAAACTACCAACTGCTAATAGCGGTAATGCAAATAACCACTTTTTCTTTAGCTTTAATGCCAGAAACACAGAAACGATTGTAATAATTGCAAATACCCATACCGGAATCATTTTACCCCTCCGAACTTTAAGTGTTAGTTAAAAAGAATAGAATATAATGAAAATTCTAACTTTTCCTTATTATTCCTGTAATATCGCTTCCTGTCAACATTAAATTTCCATAGATTAGTAGGATAAATAACCTATTATCTTAAAAAGTTATCTACTCTACCACGATGTAAAAGCGCTCAAGCTCTGAATAATCTATAACAGTAATGATCCCTCTTGGGTATTACTACCCGTAACAGAAAAATATTTTGATTATTATAAATATGTACATTTTGTATCAATTTAAAGAAAAATGACCAAATTCCCAACTAAAAAAGGATTTTCCATACACTTTATCGACATAAACTTCCAAGTCGCTTCGGATTGCAAAGCTTTTCAAAAATAAAAGACGACGTGAAAGTGACTTTGTCACTTCCACGTCGTCTTTCATATAGGCATCTTGCGGTTACTCGTCGTATAGGTACACAGTGTTTTGAGTTTGGTATACGAAAAATAGAAACAGAATTTTTAGAAGCCGGCAGTTGAAGGTTAAATTTCGATCTTTACTAAAGAAAGTTACGTAAGGATCATCACACCGACGAGTTCTTCGAGTGGTAGTTGATGGATGCCGACTGGGTCTTCGTAGCGAAGATAGTGGTTGTTTGCTTCTTTGATGATGCCCTGATGATAGCAAAGTTTGTCTTTCTTCCATGAGGTGAGACGTGTTTCCATTCGGCTGATGAGTGCTCGCTCAATTTCTTCTTGCATGGTATCGTAATCAAATTCATCGAGTACAGGCTTTTTAACTTTATCTTGATCCTCTTGCCATTTGCGGAGTTCCATCACATGTTCTGGCAGCATCATGGCCGTCCATTTGATGTTTCCTCGATCTTTAAGGTCACCTTGGACTTTTAGGCCTCGGTTAATTTTCATGAAATGACGTCCTCCCTTTCTTTTCGAATGACAGGAACCACTGCGAGAACATGATCAAAGTAAAAAGTTCGCTTTGCCTGCTTTGTAAAACAGTACGCTTGAAACGTGTCTTCGTAGGCCTTGACGACTTTCACACGACGTTTTGTGATGTTCCCATTCTGTGCAAGATAAATCATTTCCACAATGTTTTGTCGCTTCATATATTTAATAATGGTGTCTTTCATTCGTGTTATCTCCTTTCCTTTTATTATATGCGAACATTTGTTCTTTTATCAAGAAATAATTGAAGGGTATATTTGGAAGCTGTCATGAGGGTGATCTATCTTTTTTCGAGGGGCTTTCAATGTACTTATTTAAAGAAAAATAAAAAAACAGCTCCAATAATAAATGAGCCGTTTCCTTTATCGTTTATTTTGGGCTAATAAAACATGTGTTTACTGTTTCTGCTCTTAAGATTTCTGTTCACTTCTTTTAATTGCTGGATTCTTCTTTCTAAATCATTCTTAGGCTTTGAATTTTTGGAAAAAACCACTACGATAATACCAATGATTAGCGCTGCTGTTACTATGAAAAGTAAGATCGGTAATAATCCAATAAGAGTATCCATATAATTTCCTCCTCTTCCTTATTGCATTTCCTCAAAATAAGCTTCTTAATTTGGATATTCCCACTTTCATAGTGAACATCTTCGGCATATGAGGGATTATTCTTTGCTCCTGCTTTTTTTAAGATTTCTGTTCTCTTCCTCTAATTCCTGAATTCTTCTTTGTGAATCATTCTTGGATTTTGAACTTTTTGAAAAAATCATTACGATAATACCAATAATCACTGCAACTACTATCAAAAAAAGTATGATTACTGTTAAACCCATAATAGAACTCGAACTAATTTCCTCCTTTTTCTTATTTTATCTAAAAATTCTAAATAATCCAGTAATATTTATAATTTTATATAATTATTTTTCTCATGACCTTCTCAAATGGCCTAATTGGATAGTTAACTTGGTTAACAAGAAGGTTCGAAATGGTGCTGAATGGATCTGTTTTCGCTACGCTCCTGTTTGAAAGAAGAAATCATCTGAGGTTCATCTCAACTTGTTTTATTGAGACACTATTTCAGCCATTTTTCGATTGCTAAAAATTTATCGGCCATTTTGTGGTGTTTATCGGCCACTTTGGAGATTTATCGGCCACTTCTGGAGTTTTATCGGCCAATCTCAGGATTTATCGGCCAAACTCATCTCACAGCCTAGTTAACTTGCTGAAACAACTACTAATATTTTATGAAGAAACCCTCACCAACAGAAATGGACATGTAGCTTAGCGAAATGGCTACCATTCAGGAGTTTCCAGTTTGATTCGACAAGTGCAGCTGAACGGATCTGTTTTCGCTACGCTCCTGTTTAAAAGAAGAAATCATCTGATGTTCATTTCAATTTGAAGTCAACTTGTTTTATTGAGACATTATTTCAGCCATTCTTCGATTGCTAAAAATTTATCGGCCATTTTCGGGTGTTTATCGGCCACTTCTGGAGTATTATCGGCCACTCTCAGGATTTATCGGCCAAACTCATCTCACAGCCTAGTTAACTTGCTGAAACATTCATTAAAGAAGGGTTCTTATCATCGCATCTTTTTCTCATTTAGTCTTATAAGTATTTATACATTTATTATGCGGATGATAATAATATTCGGTAGCTTTCCTCAATACAAGTTATACTTCACCATCTTTTTACTTTGCACTATTCACACTTTCTTCTTATTATAACTACCTCTTTATTTTTCTCTAATATCCTCAAAGCGGATTTAATCCAATCATGGTCAACAAAGAAGCCATTATTGAATTTCAATTAAATTATTTCAAATGAAATTAACGTTAAATTATTATTTCACTATGTAAAAATCCACCTAAATAATAGATTTCCAGATTTCGACTACATAATTGAAACATGGTTTCAAAACCCTTTTATGGAGGCATTTAGAAGTAATTATAAAATTATAATAACTTGGTTAGTTCTCTATTTTAATACCATGATTAGCAGTATACTATTATTAAGGTAATATTATACTGGAGTGAATCCACATGAAATTGAAAGTACAGACATTGTTCATTATTGGTATATCCATGGTTCTCTTTCTAGCTTTTCTAATGTTAGTCACCCGTCCACTATTAATTCGTGATGGAGATCACTTGGACCGTGAGCGATTAGAACTAAACCTGGACATGGTACATAATTATTTTGAATCCGAAAAAGAAGATTTGAACAGGATCTCCTTGGATTGGGCAATCTGGGACGATACCTTTGAGTTTATTGAAGGCAATGGTAGAAACTATGTCGAACGAAATTTAATGGATGCGACATTTGATAATCTAGAAATTACGTATATGCTATTTTACGATATGAATAATGAATATATAAACAGCTCAGGGATTGAACCCATCGATTCTTCTATGAAACAAACGATGCAAACCTTAATCGATAACACCAAACCTCAAGAACTCCCTTTTCTAGCAAGCACACCAAAAGGACTCGCTTTGATCGATATTGAAAAGGTTTACCCAAGTAATGGTAAGGGGCAATCGAACGGAAAAATGGTTATGATTCGTTTTATTGATCAATCATTTATTGAAACGTTAGAAATGAATTTATCCTTACAGCTAGAGAGCTTCACCCAAGTCACGAAACAGTCAGCACAGCTTAAGGACATTCAGATCATTAGTAATAAACAACTTCTAGGAACGCTTTATATAGAAGAGATAACCGATGGAAAGTACATTGAAGTTTCCATGTTGCAGAATCGGGACTACTTCATTCAAAAACTAGATAGTATAAATAACTTATTCATTACATTCATCGTGATGATTTTGATGATCGTTTTATTAATTTATATCTTGCTTGACCGACTTATTGTTTCACGCGTTACAACCTTGTCGGGACAACTACGTGATATTCAAGAATCAAAAGATGGGTCAACTCGTCTTGGGTACAGCCGAAAAAACAAAGACGAAATTTATGTCTTGGAACATACGGTCAACGACATGATGCAATCCCTTGAAGAATCCCATGAAGAAATTAAACGGCTCGCCTATCTCGATTTTTTAACAGGTCTTCCTAACCGTTTCCGCTTGCAGCGAGATTTTGAATCATTTGCTCAATCTTCAGAGCGACTAGGGACTCTATTCCTTGATTTGGATGGTTTCAAAGCAATAAACGATGTATATGGGCATGCAGCGGGAGATTCTCTTCTTCAAGCAGTCGCGTTCCGTTTAACAACCTTAATGCAAGATACTCCAGGCATGGTAGCTCGTATAGGTGGGGATGAATTCATTATTTTGGTGCAACATCAACAACAAGAAGAACTTGGCTCATTTGCCCGATTAATTACTGAAGCGATTAGCGAACCTTACGAAATACAAGGAAATTTAGTGCACATTACTTCAAGTTTGGGAATAAGTCAGCTACCAAAAGATGGTCATAAATTTTATGAATTGCTTAATCATGCAGACACAGCTATGTATATATCAAAGAAAAAAGGTAAAAATCAATTTACCTTCTATGAAAACAACTCAGAAAATTTGTCATGATACTTTTCATATTAATGTGCCTGGCACAAATACATTTTTCACCTATTAACTAAATTTCAGCGTTACGCTATTCAGAACGTAGTCCATAAAAAAACCAGTAGCCCTTGAGGTTACTGGTTTTTCCCGTTATAACGGTCTCATTGATAAAGTTTACTTGGTTAACGAGACCGTTCGAAGGGGGTGATACTTAGTAAAATTAAATTATCGATCATTATTACAGAGATTTATCAGTCAAACTCGTCTCACATACTAGGTAACTTGATGACACGCATCTTGATAAATTGAAAACTTTTTCAACAAACCTCACCAACAGAAAATGGCCATGTAGCCTAGCGAAATGGCTACCATTCAGGGCTTTCCAACTTGATTTGAAGTGAGCTGAATGGCTTTTTTTCCGCTCCTCTCCTGTTTGAAAGAAGAAATAGCCTGAGGTTCATCTCAATTTGAAGTCAACTTGTTTTATTGAGACACTGTTTCAGCCATTCTTTGATTACGAAATATTTATCGGCCATTTTGGGGTGTTTATCGGTCACTTTGGAAGATTTATCGGCCACTTCTGGAGTTTTATCGGCCACTCTCAGGATTTATCGGCCAAACTCATCTCACAGCCTAGTTAACTTGCTGAAACACCTAGTAATAAATTGAGACTTTTATGAAGAAACCGTCACCAACAAAAATGGCCATGTAGCTTAGCGAAATGGCTACCATTCAGAGGTTTCCAACTTGATTCGAAGTTGAGCTGAATGGCTCTTTTTCCGCTACGCTCCTGTTTGAAAGCTTAGTGACGCAATCTTTCTTTTCAATTTTGGAGGAATACAATACTATAAAAAAAGTAAGAAGCTGCCGAAATTGCATCTTCGGCCGCATGTTTTCTATGTAGTAAGTGCCTATTCTCTAGTAAACCAAAATCAAAGAACTGTGCACGTAATGGTTGTAGGCGAGCGACGGACGCACACCTGCCGCAAGATTGCCTTTGAAAAAGAAGAATTGCGATGTGACAACGTCACATCGCAATTCTTTTTACTCTATAGGTTATGGTGCTGCTAGTGTGCGGTCCATAGCGAACCGGAAACCATAGTCGATACAGAATGAAAGTCCTTTCGCTAAGGATTTCTAGTGTTAAAAGCACCCTTGAAGTGAATATCTCCACTCCAAGGATGCGCCTCAATTGTTTTTAAAGATCATTGTGATCTAAGCCCACACACTAATTGGTTTAGGTTTTCTATATTTGCTGCCAGGATGACTCTCTGGCAATAGGCTACTTTCATGGTCAAACAATTTTTCTCTTAATGTTCCTTCTTTATACTCCGTTTTGTAAAGTCCTCTTTCTTGTAAAACTGGAACGACTAAATCAATAAAGTCTTCCAAACTCGCCGGCGTCACCAAGTGGTTAAGATTAAATCCATCCACTCCTGATGCTTCAAATTGATATTGAATGGCATCTGCTACTTCGCTTGGATTGCCCACAATAATTGTTTCTCTGTCTAATTTCTCAAGTCGCTGTATTGCTTCTTTAATAGACAATTTTTTCTTGTAATCTGTAGTTAATGAAGCTGCTTTATAGTGGCCATGTTCTGTAGGCTTAAATTCAAAAGGCTGCTCCTGGTCTACTTCATCAAACTCAGCTAAGTCGTATCCACTTGCTCCGCCAAATTGAGCCATGGCAGCATCAGGACTCCACAGACTGTTGAACTCTTGGAATTTCAACTCCGCTAATTCTGTTGTTTCTGCCACTATGACAGTTAAGAATGAAAAAATCTTAATATGGTCTGGATTTCGACCAAATTGTTCGGCCCGACTTTTAATATCCTCTGTATAGTACTTGATTTTTTCAGGCGTCGGTCCACCCACAAAAACACATTCCGCATGCTTCGCAGCTAAAGCTCTTCCTTTTTCAGAAGTTCCTGCTTGGTAAATGACAGGTGTACGCTGTAAGGACGGCTCAGTTAAATGAGGACCTTCAACACTGAAATATTTACCAGAGTGATTGATTTCATGTACCTTTGAAGAGTCTATTAAAATATTATTCTCGGCATCGTCGATAACCGCTCCATCATCCCAGCTAGATTCCCAAAGCTTATACGAGACTTCGAGAAATTCTTCAGCAATATCATAGCGTTCATCATGCTTAATCATCTCATGAAGGCCAAAATTCTTCGCTGCATTCGGTAAATAGGAAGTGACTACATTCCAAGCCACTCGTCCTTTCGTTAAATGGTCTAGAGTGGAAAAACGTCTTGCAGTTCCGAAAGGCTGTTCGTATGTTGTGCTGACGGTAAAGGCAAAAGAAAGGTTTTCCGTCACACTTGCCATTACAGGAATAATTAATGCCGCGTCTAGTAAAGGTACTTGTAGACCATCACGGATAGATGGTTCCTTACTTTGTTTGAATGTATCATAGACGCCAAGTACATCAGCAAAGAAGATGGCATCGATCTTTCCTCGCTCCAAAAGTTTGGCCATTTTAATCCAATAATCCAGATCTTTATAGTTGCGTTGTCTCTTGCTATCCTTATGCTTCCACAATCCATGAGAATTGTGCATAGCACTAGCCATATCAAATGCATTTATTATAATTTGTTTAGTCATTGCTTAACCCCATTCCAATAGTTTCTGTTAGTTCCACAGGTCAGGCTGCAGGTCCCCTTCATAGGGCCAGAAAGGGGGAAAGTTCTCCTTTTCCCCTTCTAACGCCGATGTCAGGCTAACAAGGTTTACTGATTTTCTCTTTTTATTTCATCCAATCGGGCCAAACATAGCCTTGGTATTTCTCATTTTCTTCATTTAATTTCTTGAACTCCTCTGATTGGTAAGCCTCTATCAGGTCTTTTCCTAGTTGGCTGTCCTCATCTTCTCCTCTTAACGTAACCCCGATCATGTAAGAAGGCGGCGTTTTTTCTAATTCAACGGCTTCTGATAATTTTAAACCGGAAGATATGGCAAAGTTGCCATTAACAAATGCATAATCTACGCTTTCAAGTGCTCTTGGCGTTTGTGCAGGATCAAGTGGTTCAATTACTATTTTCTTTATATACTCAGCAATATCTTTTTCAGATGCTTTTGTTGGTTCAATTCCTTCTTTCAATTTGACCCAGCCAATCTGTTCAAGCATGATCAGTGCACGTGCTTGGTTTACTGGATCATTTGATGTAGCTACTGTATGACCATCTTCGACATCATCGATAGATTTGTGCTTTTTAGAATAAATACCAATTGGTGCTGTTGGTACCTTTATCAATTCAATCATGTCCATATCTCTTTCTTCAGCAAAATTCTTCAAATAATTAAAATTTTGGAATACATTGGCATCAATGTCCCCTTCGTTCAGTGCAACATTAGGCTGGATATAATCGTTGAATTCAACGACTTCTACTTCGTATCCTTTTTTCTCAAGATAGGGCTTGATGCCTTCGTTTAGCTGGTCCCCATAAGGTCCTGCGGTTGCACCAATTTTGATTTTCTTGTTGTCGGATTGAGCATTCGTTTTTTCAGTAGCTGAACATGCGGATAACATCGCCGATAGGATCAGAATGATAGTTATAGATATTATTTTATAAAATTTCAATAGTTTTTCCTCCTTGGTAGTGTTTATTTATAAGATTCAAAAGCCTGTCTCGCTAATAGTGAAATGACAACATCGTCCATTGGTGGGTTATGAAGACCCGCCCTCACATCTCGGTAATATCTCTGCAGTGGATTTGATCTTTGAAGGCTTTTTGCCCCTACGATCCTCATGGCTAAATCAACCACTACGTTGGCACTGTTTACTGCAACATGTTTTGCTGCTGCTAACTCTGCTGACATCTCTGAACGTTTAGACGGCTCTTCGTCCCATCGTTGTGCAATCGAGTAAAGAACATGCCTTGCCTTTAAAAGCTCTAGCTCCATTTCGCCAATTTTCCTCTGTACTTCGGGTACATCCTTAATTGGTCCTGGCAGGCTGTTCGGTTTATACTCTGAAGCAAATGAAACGGCATAATTTCTGGCAGCAATCGCCACTCCAAGATAACAAGCTGGAACATGTAGTAGCCAAGCCCTTGGTTGATTGTTTAAGTTTCCTGTTTCCGTTTCTACTAGAGCATCTAGAGCAAGTTCCACCTTACTTAAAACTAGATCATCACTTCTGGTACCACGCATTCCAACCATATCCCAGTTTTCCTCGACACTTACTCCTTGAAGTTTGTGATCAACTAAAAAGACACCAATTTCTCCCGTTTCCTCAATCGTTGCGGTTACCAGTGAATAATCGAGAGCAGGAGCCATCGAGGTAAAAGATTTTCTACCTGTAAGCGACCATTTACCATTGGTATTTACGGCAGTGGTTTGAGGCTTACCTCCCCTAGTCGGACTTCCTGTCGCTGGCTCAGTAGCCGCCCGATTAATTAACACCTGATTTTGAACCACTTCGTTGCATAGTTGTTCAAACTGTTTTTCCTTCCAGTTGCGCTTCTCACGAAGATCAAAAATTACGCCAACATGCCAACCAATACATAAGGCAGTAGAAGGATCCCCTTGACTGAGTCGTTCCTGCAACAGAAGAAATTCATATAATGAAATTTCCTTACCCCCATATTCTTTTGGAACAGATAGAGAAATATAGTGAGAATCTTTTAATTCTTGAAAGTTTTCAAATGCAAAGCGACCCGTTTCATCTATTTCAGCAGCTCTTGTACTGAAGCGATCTGCTAATACTGCAGTTTGTTGAAATAGTGTTTTGTGCTGTTCCGTTTTGAAAAATGGTCTTGATAAATCCTCGGACAACTTGGCGTGTTTAGTTTCATATTCCATAAACTCAGCCTCCTGTGGATTCACTTTTTTCTCTAAAAGTAGTTTCACTTTCCTGACCTCTTTCCTTTATTTCCTTCAGAACGGCGGTGTTCCTTAATGTCGATACATCTCCTGGATCCTCACCAAGATACAGAGCCTTAATCACGCGCCGGGCAATCTTCCCGCTTTGGGTATATGGAATATCGGAAACGATCATGACTCGTTGCGGTTTAAGTGCTTTTCCGAGTGAACGTTCAGCATGTTTCTGTAAATCGCTCTCTAACGGAACTACCTTTGCGTCATGCAAGACAGCGAAGACTACAGGCACCTCCCCTTTTACTTTATGGGGAATACCGATTGCCGCAGATTCCTTCACCAAGTCATGAGAAGTAACCGCTGCTTCAATCTCTGACGGGCCAATTCGTTTGCCCGCAACCTTCATTGTGTCATCGGACCGACCGAGTAAATACCAGAAACCGTGTTTGTCGATAGCAGCAAAGTCTCCATGTGCCCAAATTCCTTCCCACTTCGACCAGTAGGCACTTACATACCGTTCATCGTCATTCCAAAACGATTTTGTCATGCCAATAAACGGAACTGAAATGGTCAAATCACCAATGGAATTCTCAACTTTTTGTCCATTTTCATTAACGATTGTGGCTGCCATTCCTGGAATTGGCCCATGAAAACCACATGGCTTTATCGGAATAGTCGGGTATGTGCCAAGAATTCCCCCTGACACTTCAGTTCCTCCCGAATAATTTATGATCGGGCATCTGCCTTTTCCTACATGATCTAAAAACCAAAACCATGCTTCCGCGTTCCATGGTTCTCCTGTTGACCCTAGTATCCTTAAGGATGGAAGTTGTGGTACTTGCGCTTCTTTCGTCATGAGCGAACGGATTAAGGTAGGCGAAACTCCGAAAGTCGTAATTTGATGGCGTTCAATGAGTTCCCATAATCGACCTTCATGAGGAAAATCAGGGCTACCTTCGTAAAAAACAACCGTCGTACCGTGAACCGCTGCGCCTAAGAATAGCCAAGGCCCCATCATCCAACCAAAGTCCGACAGCCAAAAGATTCGGTCGTCTTTTTTTATATCAAAACAGAAGTAAAGGTCAATTGCGCTTTTTAAAGGAAATCCTGTATGAGTATGGACAGTACCCTTTGGTTTGCCAGTCGTGCCAGAGGTATACATAATCATGAATGGATCATCTGCACGCAGTCTCTCTGTCTCCACAGTTTGATCTACATGTTTGTCAGTCAAGTCATGTAACCAAATATCTATGTCTTGATTCCAGTTAATATCTTGGTTTGTGCGATTAGCTACCACGACATGCTCAATAGTCGGCGCAAGTTTAACTGCACGATCTGCTTCAGCTTTCGTGTTTATCACTTTTCCACGACGATAAAAACCGTCAGCTGTAATCAACATTTTCGCCTGACTATCGTTTAACCGTAACGCCACAGATTCCGACCCGTAACCTGAAAACACAGGGATCACTATCGCACCAATCTTTGCGCAGGCGAATAATGAAATAGGCGCTTCTGGTATTGGCGGCAAATAAATACCAATTCGGTCGCCCTTTACAATTCCTAATGATATAAGGCCAGCCGCTAGCTCATTAACTTTTTTATTAAGTTCGTTAAAGGTATAAGAAACAGTGCTTCCATCTTCACCTTCCCAAATAAAAGCAAGATGATCGCCTCTGCCGTTGATAATTTGTTTCTCAATCGTATAGTGGACAAGATTTGTTTTTCCCTTACTGAACCACTCCGGAAAAGCTATCCCATTTTGCGTATTCAGCAACTCGGTATAAGGCTCGTGCCACGTTACATCGAGTTCATTAAGCAGACTTTCATAAAACCATTGCGGATCGCTAATTGATTTCTTATGAAGTTCTTCAATATCAGCTAATCCGTGTTTACTATTGAATAAAGTGATGTTCGCATTGTTAATGAGCGTGTCATCTGGATACCATGCAAGCTCCTGATTATTTAATGTATTGAATGCTTCTTTTACGTTCATTGTCATTATTGCCACCCCTTAGGTACTTCCACTAAAACTGCGGTGCCTTGACCGCCTCCTCCACATAGGGTTGCGATTCCTTTTCCGCCTCCACGTCTTTTCAACTCATGGATAAGCGTTAGTAGCAAGCGAAATCCTGTGCCACCTAAAGGATGACCGAGTTCAATTGCCCCTCCGTTAATATTCACTTTTTCAAAGGGGATTTTTAGTTTCTTACAGCTTGCAATGGCAACACTCGCAAATGCTTCGTTTATTTCAAAGAGGTCAATTTCAGCTAGTGTGTGACCCGTTTTCTCAAGTACTTTTTCAATGGCTTGTGCTGGCTTTAAATGTAGGCTTACATCTGGACTGCAATATCTGCCCAACCAATGATTTTAGCAAGTGGCGTCTGGCCGATTTTGTTAGCAAACGACTCACTCGCAACAATCCCCACACTTGCTCCATCAGACATTTGAGAAGCATTGCCAGCTGTAATCGTTCCATCTTCAAGAAAAACGGGTCTTAATCTTGATAATGATTCAAAAGAAGAATTTGGGCGAATCCCTTCGTCTTCGGTTACAATTCCTGTTTTTGTTGTTACTGGTATGATCTCGTTTTCAAAATACCCTTTAGTCACCGCTTTATATGCACGCTGTTGTGAGGCAAGTGCATACTCATCTTGCTCGTAGCGCGTAATCCCTAACTCCTTGTTAATGGTATCTGTCAGAACGCCCATCGATTCATCAGACAAAGAGCACCACAGTCCATCGTCAAGCGTGTCGCTAAATACTTCTTTTCCAAGCGTGATGTTTTTCCGTAAATTGGCGACGTGTGGGGCATTGGTCATCGAATCATACCCGCCCACAATGTACAACTGCCCTTCGTGTAAGGCGATTCGTCTGGCTGCATCCGATACCGAAACCAAGCCTGCTAGACACACATTATTTAGCGTGATAGCTGGTACGGATAAATCTACTCCGGCATCCACCGCTACCTTTCTCGCAGGATTCTGACCTTGCCCCGCCTGAATAACCTGAGCAAGTATAACGCCATCTGCATTTCTCGATTGTGGAACCCTTCTTAGTAGTTCCTCAACAGCCGCAGTTCCCAACTGTTTTGCTGTGATGCCTGAAAGACTCCCTTTAAATTTCCCAAATGGTGTTCGAA
The DNA here is from genome assembly GCF_000297555.1 of Paenisporosarcina sp. TG-14. Taxonomy (NCBI): domain Bacteria; kingdom Bacillati; phylum Bacillota; class Bacilli; order Caryophanales; family Caryophanaceae; genus Paenisporosarcina; species Paenisporosarcina sp. TG-14. The sequence goes on along the minus strand of NZ_AMGD01000040.1, from coordinate 21,727 downwards.
CTCCTTCTAAAATAACAACAGACATATTCTTTTCCCCTTTCAATTTTCACAAGTTACTCTTCACTTTCATTTATCGACTGACACGGAATCACCAGGTTAGGATTGACATTAATATCATACAGACCCTCTTTTTGGGTACAAAAAAGCCCCTTTCACTTTGAAAGAGGCTACGGTTTCTAATAAATCGCCTTATCTTCCAGAATGACATCATTCTGCAGGATTTAGCACCGTTCCATATAGGAGGTTGCTGGACTTCACAGGGCCTGTTCCCTCAGTCGCTCTTGATAAGTTTCTATTAAATTGGTTAAATATTCTTTGTAGTTAGAATATTAAATCGCTTAGGTGTTAATGTCAATCCTTGTTTTTACAGTTTTTACATTAGTAAACGCTTACATCATTGACACTACTGTAAAGAAATTATTTTCTACTTATTTATTCCTGCCAGCACTAAACTCGAAAGTTAACTCTTACATTTATAGGGAAATCAAGTGTGTTCTGCACAGTTTTTTCATATTTATCGTGTACAATTAAACGCAGTTAGTTGAGGATGGTGTAAGAGATGAATCGTATTTCGATGAAGTTAGCGGCGTATTTTTTGTTAGCTGTGTTGATCTTAGAGGGATTAATGATGATTTACTTGCATCGCACGATTGTTCATGCACAAGAAGATGCCCAGTTTTCGCAGTTGCTTGAACGTGGGGCGAACCATCGCGATGTGTTGCAAGATTCTTATTCACAAGAAACATTGATGCATATTGAGCTGATGGAGTCGAGTCCAGAACGGCAAGTTGCAATTTTAGATTTGGATCGTCAGTGGACTGCAGGTTCAGATAGTTCGAAGGCTTTAGTCGATAATTTCCAACAAAATTTAACAGTCGCTCCTGCTCGTGATTCAGTTATCATTAATGATTGGCAACAGTACAACTACATTGTTACGTTACATCCATTTGAAGCGGAAAATGGTCAACGAGGTTCAGTTGTCATGTTTGAATCAAGTGAGTCACTTCATTCCCTTATGGAAAGATTAAATATACACTTTAGAATTGCAGGCTTGGCTAGTTTACTCATTTTGTTTGTGGTGTACGTAGGATTATCTCGTATTATTACTCGACCACTTATTCGTATGAAAGAAGCGACGGAACGACTAAGTACCGGAGATTTCCGAGTCAAGTTAACTCACCAAAGTCGAGATGAACTAGGTGAATTGTCAAAGTCGATTCAAAAATTAGCGGATGATTTAGAGCATACCAAAAAAGAACGTATGGAGTTTCTTGCAGCTATTTCACATGAATTACGAACTCCTCTCACCTATTTATCGGGATATTCTTCTGTCTTAAAGCGAGATGACCTATCCGCACAAGACCGACAGCGCTATGTGTCGATTTTAGAAGAAGAATCGACTCGTTTGACTGAACTCGTAAAAAATTTATTTGACCTGGCACAAATGGGCGAAACAACATTCACCATTTCAAAAGAAAGCGTCCAATCAAGCCCCTTTTTCTCTAATGTATTGCAACGTGTCGAACCTTCTTTTCAATTAGAAGAAAAGTATTTGCAGCTGTCGATTCGAGAAGAATTTGAGATGTTTGTAGACCCGGTTCGTGTCGAACAAATCGTCATAAATTTGCTGGATAATGCCCGTAAATATTCGCCTATAGGATCGACCACAAGGATGGATGTCTTTTTGCAAGATGGACAAACGGTCATTCGAATAGAAGACGAAGGGATAGGCATCCATCCACATAATTTTGAATTGATTTTTGAAAAACTTGTTCGGGTAGAGAAGTCTCGTTCTAGAGAATATGGTGGCGCTGGTCTTGGGCTAGCTATTGTCAAAGAGCTCGTTGACGCACATGGAGGACGTATTGAAGTGATTAGTGATGTAGGGAAAGGCAGTGTTTTCACTGTCATTTTGTAAGAAATCAGGTGAGTGAATGACAACGATTCTGTGTATCGATGATGAAAAGAGAATGTTGGAATTACTAGATTTATTCTTAACACCAAACGGCTTTCAATGTCTGATTAGCAATGATGGGCAAAAAGGATTACAGCTCCTCGATCTACATTCAGTTGATTTAGTCCTTCTTGATGTGATGATGCCTTTTATGAATGGTTGGCAAGTGTGTGAAGCCATTCGTCAAAAGTCTGATGTGCCCATTATTATGTTGACAGCTAGATCCGACAAGAGTGACGTAGTAAAAGGATTGCAAGCAGGCGCTGATGACTATATTATTAAACCGTTCGATGAACAAGAGCTCGTGGCACGTATAAATGCTGTACTAAGACGTTCTTCTTCTACAGACTCACCCATCTTGATTCGAGATGGTTTCATTTTGGATTTAGCTGCGTATACTTTTCGTATAAACGACCAAACGCTTACGCTAACCTTAAAAGAATTTCAATTGTTGGAGACATTTATGACGCATCCCACTAGAACCTATACGCGCGAACAATTACTTGCTGTCGTGTGGCCTGACCGGTCTCTCACAGAATTGCGTACAGTCGATTCACATATTCGGAATTTGCGTGATAAACTTAAAACAGCTGGGTTTCCAACGTCAGACTACATCGTGACAGTTTGGGGAATTGGCTACAAATGGAAGTAAAGGTGGATTATATGCAGAAAAAATTGAAATTTTTAGTCATCCTTTTTGTACTATTTCTGATCAGTGCATGTTCGAAAGAAGAAACATCTAATTTTACTTATGAAGCTATCGATGATTCCAATGTAATTGATCATATTCATGGTATCGGGTATCCAGCAAATGGAGATATATTACTTGTCGCTACTCATCAAGGACCCATCACATTTGATGGTGATACTTGGAAAAAATCAAATTCACAGAAAAATGACTACATGGGTTTTCAAGCGGTCAGTAAAGGATTTTATTCTAGTGGTCATCCTGAACCCGATTCTTCGCTAGAAGATCCCCTCGGTTTAGTGAAGAGTACTGATTTGGGAGAGAATATTGAGCAACTCGCATTTTATGGCGAGATTGACTTTCATTATTTAGCTGCTGGTTATGATACAAATCGAGTATACGTAATTAATCCTATGCCTGTTAAAGGATTAGAACCAGGTTTACATTATACAGATGACGATGGTGAATCCTTTGTTCAAAAAGCGATGAACGGGTTTGACTCACAAAAAGCGTCGAACTTAGCTGCACATCCTGAGGATAAGGACTTGGTTATGATTGGGTCAGACACTGGTCTGTCCGTGTCAACAAATGCTGGAGAAGATTTTTCTTCTAAATTAGTCGGTTCTTATGTCACCTATGTGACTATAGGAAAAGAAGTTGGCTATGTATCGAGAATTGAAGAAGAAAAAGTTGAGCTTGTGGCATTTGATTTAGATAATTATGAGGAAAACATACTTTCATTGCCTGAAATAGAGGGTGACAATCCAATCACCTTTATCACTGTTCACCCAATGGATGAGCAGGAACTGTCCATTGTTACGTTGCAAAATGATATTTATGTAACAAAGGATGGCGGCAAATCATGGACAGCTATCATGGAAAAAGGCAAAGTGGTTCAACCGTAATATTGGCAGAGTATAAAGCCGTGACAAGCGTTATAACGGCGCTACGAAAACACAATTGAGGTAAGGTGCTAATACTGTCCTATTAAGAAAAACCGGGCAAACCACACTATAACCTGATGAATAAGACAGTCTTCTATATTAATCTAGTGATTTCCGTTACAGGCGGACGCTTTCCGCGGGGCGAGCGCCAAGCCTCCTCGTCCGCTTGCGCTACCTGCGGGGTCTCGTCTGTCTCGCTTTTCCCGCCGGAGTCGCCGCCTTTCACTACAATCATTCACCTTTTAAAAATAAACAGTGATAGCCATATAGTTTTAAAAATAAATATAAAAAAGCGTCCTATTTTAAAATGAAAGTACCCACACCCATATTTAGATAGGACGATTTATTATGTGCAATCAAGATTACTAAACAGAATATATCACTGAACAAAATTCACTTCACTTCCGCTGAGAGAAAACTTACGTTTCTAAAAAAAGAAATCACGACTTCACATTGATCGAATTAACGAGAGTCACATCAAAGAAATTCCGATTTAGCATGTTAGTCTACATATACTAGAAACACCATGAACACTGGTACTTTAAAGAAATTTTCAACTTTAAAAATAATTCTCCATACACTAATGTACTTGGGTTCCTATCACTATGTCTCGCAAAACTGCTGCACCATAACCTCAAGAATAAAAGACACCGATTGAAGTGACAGAGTCACTTTCAATCGGTGTCTTTCGTATAGGACTCCTGCGGCATGTGTCGTCACTCGCTTGCTTTAAAGTATGTGCAATTCCATTTTCTACAGACCTAGATAGCAGGGTTTTAGGTAGCGTAGCGAAAAAAAAACCATTTAACTCCTTCTGTAAAACAGAGTTGAAACACCTAATTGGTAGCCATTTCGCTAGCGCTACATGGCTTTTTTTCTGTGGGTGATTCTTTAAGAGCTTCAAGTTAACATGAATAACTTCCATAATTTTACTATTACAACGTGGATCACGATTTTTACAACGTGGAGGTCTTTTTTTACAACGTGAAAGCCAATAATTACAACTGAGCCACCGCTCGACATTAAATCCATATCTTTTTGGCGATTCGAGACACGTTATCGTGTGGCAAACCCCGTAAAGGAAAAAGACTAGCAATGTGACGCTGTCACATTGCTAGTCTTTTCCTTCTATAGGTTATGTAACCTCATTTTGTACTTTCATATTTTAGTTTCCGTTGCACCTCAGTGACCATTACCATCTTCTGGGACAATTTCAAGTTTCTCATCTAAGATTCCTTGTGTTTGATAAGAGATTGTCGCTTCGGAGCCAATCAAAAAACCATGATTATAAGGTCCTTTAGACGGTTCTTTTTTAAACGTAGGCTTAATAGTTGCAAGAAATTCATACATGTCAGCATTCACTTCCCCATCTTCTAGGAAAAGTAAGGGTGCATGTTTCCCTAAATGGGAGAAGGGTGCAGCACCAAGTGCCAGTTCAGGCGTTTTGGTTGAAATGAACGAAATACCATGTCCTGGTTCCGTTAATCCCCATCCAAAGCCTGTTTTTTTATCTTTAAATTGAGCAAATGCAATGCTATTTTCGGTAGGTGTTTCACCGCTAATACGCGTGACTTTTCCGTAATTTTTAAGTTCTTTTTCTACTTCAACTGAAATTACAGATTCCGGGCCAACTATGTAAACATGTGCATCTTTTCTTTTTGCTAGTGCTTGAGAAGTTGCTTCCGGTATTTCATCTTTAGCAACAAACAACACTGGTTCAGGCATATGTGCAATCCAGTTCACAGCAGGGAGCGAATAAAGTTGTGACTCATCTTCTAGTGCCGCAACGATTACACTTTGCGAATACTCTCCATCTGAAACATTAGCATAAGCTTCATCCACAAATGCTGCAAATACAGCGGGTTGTGTCGTGGCTATCTGGTCTACTTTATATTCAGCTAACTGAGATTTCATAGACTCACTGTACTCACCCATGACTAGGATTTGCGTTCCATCGACATTGCCGTTCGGGTTTAGACGATTAATTTCGTTTAAAACTTGTTGTGTCAATTGTCCTTGTTGTGTGAAAAGAATCGGTCCGTTATTTGGATGATGAATGAGATTTGCACTTGCCATTGTTAATTGCCAGTTTTCTACTGGAGCTAATATGACAGTCCCTGGTTGATTTTCTTTGTGTGTAGCTGGCCAAATCATCTGGGCAACCATTATAGAAGTATCAATAGGTACATCACTTATTAAACGTGTAACATTTTTAGTGTTTAGTGTAATTAAACCTTCACTCGCCTGACTATTGAATACCGTAGGGGCTTGTACATATGACTCCTTGTTACTAGAGGTCTTGCTATTATTGTTGTCATTTGAGTTACCGTGGTCCATTTCTTCCATATCATCGTCATCTTTATAATTGTTGTCGTCATTTGAACACCCCGCTACTAGTAGCAAAGATAATATGGTATACGCTGTTACTTTATGCCATTTATTCATGTAAATACCCTCCTGGACTTCTTTCATACTTTCAAGTATACCCAGTAATTATGGAATAACTATACAAAGGGCTTGTATTAAAAGAAATGTCGGTAAAGAGGAGGATTTTATGTTTTAATAAGAGGAAACCTGTTTAAGGAGCTTACTATAAATGGATGCTTTATTACTTTATTTACATACAATCCCACTTTCACTAGCGATAATGCTAAGTATTTGTCTAAATATAGGTATCGCAATTGTCGGTATCATTCCAAGTGTCTTTTTAACGGCTATAAATGTAACGGTTTTTGGTTTTTGGGGAGGCTTTTATGTATCTCTGATCGGAGAAGCAATCGGAAGTTTCGTTGCATTTTGGTTGTACAGAAAAGGATTTCGGAAATTTGTTGATCATAGATCCAAACATGCTCCCCGTCTGCAGAAGTTGCTGTATGCTTCTCCAAGGGAAGCGTTCCTATTTGTAATTGGCTTGCGCATGATGCCTTTTGTTCCGTCTGGATTAGTTACTCTTTATGCTTCAGTGGGTACAATGAGTTTTGGGTCGTTTGTAGTGGCCAGTAGCATAGGAAAAGTTCCAGCTTTATTAATGGAAGTTTCTTCAACTTACGCTATCGTGAAATGGACAAGCGCTGCACAATTTTTTGTCTTTGCATTAGCGATTGCTTTACTCATTTTTGTCTGGATAAAGGTGAAAAATCGCAAAAATGATTGAGTATTATTACATACACTAAACATTTACTAAGCAATTTAACCTAGGCAAAAGTATGTACAATTCTATTAGCTGTACTAGTATTGCGAACCATTTCCCCATTTGTAACATGTTGAATTGCATATAATACAACATCTTACTATAGAAGGTGGTGTTAGCTATGGGATACGAACATAAAGGTGGATCTTCTTTTGCTTTACTCGTGGTTCTTTTCATTTTATTGATTATTGTTGGAGCAGCTTTTCTTTACTAAAAAATAATCAAGAGGAAAAGAAAGCCACTCCTTCAGCACACTGGGGGCGCTTATTTGCGCTCTCTTCTTTATTTTAAATTTGTTAACAGCTTTTTTTATGAGCAAGCTCGTTTCTTAGCGTTTTAGGTAGACGAACTACGTTTTTTTACAATAAGTTTAATCAAATAGTACACCAATATAGCACCGACTAATATAACCCAAATGAAGGTTTCATTTATGGTATCCGATAATAGTCCTGCTGGAATAAGGGCAAGAACAAAAAAATAAATAAAGTTTCCGATAGTTGTTGCAAGTAAAAACGGCCAAAAGCGAACTGTGCTTAATCCTGCTAATATATTGACTAAACTTGTTGGAACCAGAGGGAATATCCTAGCTTGAAAGACATATGAAAAACCATTCGCATCGACTTTTTCAATTAACTTTTTTTTGAATTTTTCAATTAATCTTTCTTGAAATAAATAACGAACACTATAAAAAACGATAGTTGCCGCAATTAAACTTGAAATCCAGCTCCATAAGAATCCATTGATGAATCCAAACAACGTAATATTTATGGTAATCACGAGAAGTAAAGGAAATACCGTAAATGTATTTTGAATTATCATGATTACTAGCATAAATACATATGCATATAACAAATTCTCGATCAAAAACTCTCGAATAGCCAAAACGTCTCCATTTACAAGGTATGTAAGAATTTGACGATTCAATAGTAAAAACATGAACAATACAAAAAAGCTGCTCCAGATTAACCAATTCCTATATGTAACTTTCTTAATGATGTCTTTCATTTGTCACCTGCTCAACTTTTTTTAATACCTAGACATTAAATACCATGAAATTTCATTTATCATATCATGTTATCTAGGTGCATACTTCTAAAGTCTTTTCTTTCAAATATGTTGCTGTGACAATAACGTGACATTTAAGCCCTCTCTTAACATCGAACTAAGGAAAGATTAATGCTCCTATGTTATGATGAAAAAAACTCTATAGATGAGGTGGATATATGAAAGGCTATCAATTTTTAATTACGTTAAATTACGTTAAACCAAAAGTATGGCGCCGTATTGTGGTACCTGTAACACTAGATTTTTATGATTTACATTCCGTTATTCAAACGTCTACTGGTTGGACAAACAGTCATTTGTTTAATTTCTTCATTGAGGATTCAACAAACAACAAAACGATTGAGCTAGTTGGAGATGAAGAATCAGTTACAGAAAATTTTGGAATGGCTCAACACTATATGAAGAACCCGCCTGAAAAAGGGTCGTTTGCAGACGAGATGTATCAAAGATTCATCCGCGTTCAATTATTACTCGCTCGAGATGTGGATTTGACTCAATATGTAATTGACTCACCGGAATTCCGCTACATGTATGACTTTGGTGACGGCTGGGAACATGAAGTCATAATGGAAAAAGTCGTGGAAGATTACGAGTACGATTATCCTCAAGTACTTGAAGGCAAAGGGACTTGTCCTCCTGAAGACGTTGGGGGCCCACCCGGTTATGATGAATTTAAACGTGTCATGAAAGATAAAGAAGATCCCGAACACTCACATATGAAAGAATGGGCAAAAGAACAAGGATATATGAAGTTTAATTTATCAAAAGTGAATGAATATTTAAAAGAAGAATGGGTCTAAGAAAAACTAAAAGCACCGTCTAGTTCAATACTTAATGGATTCCCAAAGTTCTTATGAGTGAACAATGCTTTTTCCCGTGTCAGCTCAAAAAAAGTGCATATGCTAAAACATCCTTCTATATAAGGTGGTGTTTAGCATGGGATACGAATATAGTTCTGGCGGTGGTTCTACATTTACATTAATCGTTGTTCTCTTCATCTTATTAATTATCGTAGGTGCGAGTTTTCTATACTAATTAATTTTGGTCCTCAAACCCCATTATGATGCTCGACCCTTTCCCCCCATAACCGTGCAACATAACACACAAAAAACCTGACTTTTATAAGGCGGTCAGGTTTTTTTGTGTTTTTCCGGCATCCATAGTACCTTTCCCCAAACGATTAGACAGAAACTCTAGTATCATCTACATAATCTTTACAAATCTAATAATTGACTGATAGTTTGACAATACCTTACGATAGAGTGGAACAAAAATCCAATTTACTGGAGGTCTATTATTTGAGATTACATGACAAAGTAGCAATTGTTACAGGCGGAGCAAGTGGTATTGGCGAATTTACCGTACGTGAAATGGTCAATCAAGGTGCAAAAGTGGTTATTGCCGATTTTGATGATAGTCGTGGTCTAAACCTTGCTGAAGAACTCGGTGAACAGGTCTCTTTTATACATGTTGATGTTTCACAGGAAGACGAAGTAGAGGCAATGGTCAATCACACGGTTGAGACGTTTGGAAAAGTGGATATCTTATTTAGTAATGCTGGTGTCGGTTCAATTGGTTCTACTCATGAGTTAACACTTGAAGATTGGAATAAAACAATATCCATTAACTTATCTGGCGTATTTTTATGTGCCAAATATGCTTTAATTGAGATGGTCAAGCAAGGCAGTGGCAGCATTATTAATTGTGCTTCAATTTTAGGTCACGTTGGACAAGCTTCGACCGCTTCTTACACAGCTGCAAAAGGTGGCGTGGTCAATTTGACGAGAGCACTTGCCTTGGAATATGCTGCTCAAGGTATTCGTGTAAACGCTGTTTGTCCTGGATATATCAAAACCCCGTTGCTTGATCAATTGGAAGATGCCATGTTGCAACACTTGGAGTCACTACATCCACTAGGTCGTTTAGGTGAATCGCATGAAGTCGCAAACGCTGTCGTATTCCTTGCTTCAGACGAAGCTAGTTTTATCACAGGCGCGAACTTGATGGTTGATGGTGGATACACAGCTCAATAATAGCTGTTTCTTTCGTTTTTTCTTGTAAGTTATGATTAAACAATATCGCTAAGAGCCCACATCATGTGAGCTCTTTTTAAATGCGCTTCAATCTACTTCTTCGTTTACACTTCCATAACATGTCGTCACGGCGTGCATCAAACATTTATAAAATTAACAATCCCATTATTAATTTCCCTAAAAATTTAAGATAACTCTATTAATACAGTTTAAAAAGGAAAATTTACTACATTCGTTTTATACTTTGTATAATTCGACAAATAAGGATGTCTTGAGGTGCATGAAAATGAAAGTAGAGAATCTGTTATTTAAATTCTTTATTATTTGGTATATTTGTGGCGTGATTTTACTTAGTTTTGACTTGTTGCCCCCATGGCTTGAGTGGTCCAATGTGATGTTTCTCATTCTTGCAGGGTTATTGGCTTGTATCTACTTTCTCAAGCTTTTTGGCTGGAAATTTGGTATTGCGATTTGTAGCGTGATTTTTGTGTTTTCATTCTCAATTGAATATCTTGGCGCAGCTTTTGGTGTGTTGTTTGGCGACTATAGTTATACAGATCGATTTACGCCTAATTTATTCGATGTTCCAATTGCCATTGGTTTTGCGTGGCTTATGGTTATGGGAACCTCTCATGCAATCGCCACCAGAATCGTGCCAAAAGGAAACTTACTTCGCATAATTATCGGAGCTAGCATTGCTGTCGTAATTGATCTCATCATTGATCCGGTTGCTTTTAAAGTGAAACAATATTGGATTTGGGATGGTCCGGGAATGTATTACGATATTCCTTTTAGTAATTTTGTCGGTTGGTTTATTGTTGCCTTCATCCTTCATGTTGTCATTTTCCTTATTCAAAAACGGACTGGGAATATTCGTACAAACCCTATATGGGAAGGACGAATGATTTTGTTATTCGGGCTTATCGTTGCGATGTTTGTATTATTAGGTATAATCGGAAAACTTTGGCTTGCTAGTTCGCTCACTTCTTTACTAACCGTTGTGATTCTTATCATGGTGTACAAAAGGAGAATCATATGATTCCAGCTAAAAAAAATAAATACTTTGATTTTGTCTTTACGATTTATCTTAAGCGCATTTTAAAATCTTCTTTCGATAAAGTCTATTGGCATTCTAAAATTGATATTCCTTCTAGTCCTGTACTTTTTATCGCCAATCATAGTTCTTGGTGGGATGGACTTCTTTTTCACCACTTGAGTAGAACTGTATTTAAACATGACTTATATATGATGATGCACGAATCCGGATTAAAACAATATCCTTTTTTTAGAAGGTTAGGCGCATTTTCAGTCAATCGTTCTCATCCAAAAGACATTCTGCGATCTCTTCAATACGCGGAACAACTATTACAGGATGGGGAAACCGTTTGTTTATTTCCACAAGGCGATGAGTTCCATATAGAAAAGCGTCCCCTTCAATTTCAAACGGGTGCTGCGTATTTGGTCGAGCACCATCCTGAAATACCCATCGTACCATTAAGCTTCTATTATTCATTTGGCCATAACAAAAAGCCTGAAGTATGGATTCAAGCGGGTCGTCCACTTTACAACGCGGATTTATTCGGAAATCAACGCAAGGACAAAACACAATCACTTGAACAAATTTGTACATTGCAGTTAGACGAATTAAAAGGGCGAGTTGTTCATGAACAGCATGCCTTGTTTTCCAACTTAATTTAAAGGGGTCTTAATATGATAGCAGCGATTATTATTTGTTTACTTGTCTTTTTCCTGTGGACCATCATTAACTCCATGTTTCTTCCGAGTTTACCGAAAGAAGCTAAGCTTAACGCTTACCCTCTCATATCGGTATTGGTGCCGATGCGCAATGAAATGCGCAATGCACAAGCTTTTATTCACAATATACAGCAATTAACTTACCCCAACATGGAGGTAATTGTGTTAGACGATCAATCAACAGACCATACCAAATCCATCTTGTACAAATCCATTGGACTAGATCGTCGTTTTCGCATGATTTCTGGTAAACCACTCCCAGACGGTTGGGTTGGAAAAGTTCATGCTTGCGACCAACTGCAAAAACTGGCGAATGGAGACTATTTGCTGTTTATTGATGCGGATGTTCGTTTACAACCTCAAACAATAGAAAAGTCTCTGATGCTCCTTCAAACGAAACGGGCAAAACTATTAAGTGGGTTCCCTGCTTTTGAAGTTCCGACTCTTTTAAGTAAACTGCTTGTACCGATGCAACATTTTGTCGTGATGCTACACTTACCCATTGCGCTGGCTAATTGGACAATAACGCCAGCAACGACTGCCGTAAACGGTGCTTTTATGTTTTTTGAGCACGCTGCTTATCGGAAAATGGGTACTCATCGAGCCGTCCATTCATCATTAGTCGAGGATGTTCACATTGCACGAAAAATGAAGGAACAAGGCTATCGCGTGTTGCTTGCCAATATTACAAAAAACGTGTCGTGTCGAATGTATGCAACCAATGGAGAAACCTGGGAAGGGTTTTTAAAAAATATATTTGTTGGTGTAGGACGTTCGATACCCATCGTCATTTTTTTAACTATTTTTTATAGTGTTTTTTATATCCTTCCTATGTTTTTACTAGTTTATGGAGTTTTCACCTTTCAACCATTTTACGTGCTGCCTTATGTAATTTTGACGTTACAAAAAGCCTTTGTAGATTGGAAATCAAATCAGCAATTATATATATCCTGTTTGATGCCTTTATCCGCTACCGCACTTGTAGCTGTGCTATGGGGTTCAACTTGGAAAGCATGGAAAAAGCAGCCCTATAACTGGAAAGGAAGAAACTATTTATGAAAAAAGTTGTGATCATTGGAGGTGGATTAGGCGGATTATCTGCAGCCATCACACTCGCAAATGAAGGGTTTCATGTGGAATTGTTTGAAAAAAACAGTCATTTTGGTGGCAAACTTATGCCCGTCCAGCTCGGCGAGTACAATTTCGACTTTGGTCCTAATACCATTACGATGCCTTATGTCTTTCAACAAGTGATTGAACAAACGGGTGAACGTGCTGATCACTATTTCGACATGGTTAAACTACCTACTCATACCCAAAATATTTTTACAGATGGCACTCATCTTAATTTTTCTAGCGATCAACAGTATATGATTGAGCAACTTGAAACACTCGACCCTATGGGAGCTCGTAATTATCCTGCTTTTATCAAAGAAATTAGTCGTTTATTCGATTTATCCGAGCGCCATTTTCTACCTAAAACGTTTCAATCTTGGCGTGATTATGCATCGCCTACATTAGGCTCTGCTATGTTACAGGTACGCCCGTGGCAATCCTTACACAAATTTTTCTCCTCCTATTTTACAAATTCTAATATGCTAGATTCGTATAATCGGTATGCGACTTATATCGGTTCTTCCCCTTTCCAAGCCCCTGCAACGTTTGCTATGATCGCCTATTTAGAAATGGTCGAAGGCGTTTACTATGTTAAAGGAGGAAATAGTAAAATTGCAGAAGCGTTTACCACTTTAGCCCGAAAGTTAGGAGTTCGACTTCATCCAGAAACGGCAGTGAAGAAAATACTTGTGACTCATAAAAAAGCAACAGGTGTTGAATTACAAAATGGGGAAAGAATTGATGCCGATTATGTCATCATGAATGCCGACTTGTTAAAGGCATATCCTGAACTCGTCTCTGAAGATGAGCGACCTTCATTTAGTAATAAGAAAGTTCAACAGTTTGAGCCGTCAATTTCCGCATTCGTCATTTTAGCAGGTGTCAAAAAACGATTTTCTCAATTAAAACATCATAATGTCTTTTTTTCAGAGAATTATCAACAAGAGTTTACGGATTTATTTACTCATCAAACTTACAGCCATCACCCCACGATTTATGTGAGTAATTCTTCTTATACCGACCCAGCTTGTTCTCCAAGTGGGGATAATTTATTTATTTTAGTTAATGCACCAGCCTTGCTTCAAAATGGGGAGATGCAAGTAAATCCTTCAAGTTATAAAGACCAAATATACCAAATGCTTTCTTCTCATGGTCTGGATATTCAGGAGCATCTTGAAGTCGAGAAAACGTTCACTCCTATTGACATAAGTGAAAAATTTGGTGCCTATCGAGGAGCACTATACGGATTATCCGCAAATCGCAAAATAGATGCCTTCCTTCGACCACGTAATCGTAGTAGAGACATCCACAACTTGTTCTTTGTAGGAGGAAGTACACATCCTGGAGGTGGTTCTCCAATGGTCACACTTAGTGGACAAAATGTCGCAAAATTGATTATTTCACTCAATAAATAGCAGGAATGAATATGTATATTTGATTGAACGATTCACACTTTGAAAATCAAAGTGTGTTTTTTTATTACCTATTTTTTTGTTCACAAAACATTTTTATTAATTAGAACTAAAGTATTGGATTTATTTAAATATTTTTGTATAATACTTGTATAACCTTTGTACAGTAAAAAATTAAAGGAGTCGTTCAATATGTCGAAGCGTATGATTGTAATTGGGGCAGGTCCGGGAGGGTTAGCATCTGCCATGTTGTTAGCAAGTAAGGGGTACGATGTTACCGTATATGAAAAGCAGTCTTATATTGGGGGTAGAAATTCAGAAATTAGTTTAGGTGATTACAAGTTTGATATGGGCCCCACCTTTTTAAATATGCTCTATGTTATTGAAGAAGTCTTTCAAGCAGCGAAAAGAAACTTGCATGACTACGTGAAAGTGGTCGAGTTAGATCCTATGTATGAACTGATTTTTGAGGATAAAAAGTTTGTAATGACACGCGACAAAGAAAAAATGATTGAACAAATTGAAATACTATACCCTGGTAATGGAGATGGATATGAACGGTTTATGGAGGATACATCTAAAAAAATGGACGCCATTGCTCCACTTTTACAAACGAAGATGAATCGTTTTATCGACTTGTTTCAGCCAAAGGTTTTGAAAGCTATACCAGAGTTAGAAATCTCAAAATCTCTTGTACAAGTTTTGTCGAAGTATTTTAAAGAAGAAGAACTACAGCTTGCCTTTACATTCCAAGCGAAGTATTTAGGTATGTCTCCGTGGGAGTGCCCAGGTGCCTTTTCTATTTTGTCTTATATGGAACATGCGTATGGAGTTTACCATGTTGAAGGCGGCTTAAACAGATTATCGCAAGCGATGGGGAAAGTCGTTGAAGAACACGGCGGAAAAATCCATACAAGTACAGGTGTGAAAAAGCTATGGCTTGAAGGCAGAAAAGTAAAAGGCGTTTATTTAGAAAACGGGGAACGCGTAGAAGCGGATGAAGTCATTATTAATGGTGATTTTGGTCATGCTATGACAAACCTAGTAGATAAAGGTGTATTAAAAAAATATTCACCAGCAAAACTTGAAAAGAAAAAATATTCTTGTTCAACCTTTATGTTGTATTTAGGCCTCAATAAACGTTTTGATCTTCCTCACCATACCATCGTCTTCTCTAACGATTACAGAAAAAATGTAGAAGAAATTTCAAAAACGAAATTATTGTCTGAAGACCCATCCATATATATACAAAATGCCGTTGTGACTGACTCAACACTAGCACCAGAAGGCAAATCAACCCTCTATATTTTAGCACCAGTACCAAATAACTTTAGTGGCGTTGATTGGGAAAACGATCATCAAAAATTCCGAGAAGTGATTTTAAAAATAATTGAAGAAAAAACAGGCTTTAAAAATATCGAAGAACATATTGAAGTAGAAAAAATGATTACACCGCAAAATTGGGAAGAAGACATCTTTGTCTACAAAGGGGCAACGTTTAATCTAGGCCATCAATTGTCACAAATGATGATTTTTAGACCGCATAACCAGTTTGAAGAGCTTGATAATTGTTGGCTTGTTGGTGGAGGAACACATCCAGGTAGCGGCCTTCCAACCATATTCGAATCCGCTCGTATTACGGTAAATGGAATATTAGAACAAAATAATCATGATACCGTTCCAATTCGACCGCTACCTAGATTACAAGAAGTATAAACTTCAACGTAGAAAAGCATTTCTTAACGTTATAACGTAAAGAAATGCTTTTTTAATGATGATTTTAAGATACCAACTTTAATCCAACCGCAGCGCCTAGAACCATCAATATGAATACAATACGCAAAATGGTTTTTGATTCGCCGTAAAATAACATGCCCAGAATGGCACCACCAGAAGCGCCAATCCCTGTCCATACGGCATAAGCCGTTCCCATTGGCAATGTTTCCATAGCGAAAGCAAGGAATATAAAGCTCGCACCAAAGCTTGAGAACAATGCAGTGATCGATTTCCAATTACGATTTTTATGTACTTGGTTAATCATTACAACGCCTGTCATTTCAAATAGTCCCGCTATGATTAAAAATAACCATGCCATTATGATGCCACCTCTCCCTCTTCTTTTGTCACGAGCTTAAGTCCCAACACGCCCCCAAGTAACAATAGTATTAATCCGATTTTAATCAAGCTAAAATCTTCACCAAAAAACATACTATCAGCAAGGACTGTCCCTGCCGTACCGAGTCCCACAAACACTGCGTATACCGTACCAACCGGTAACGTTTTACCTGCCATTATCATTAAATAAAAACTAACCGCAATAGCAAGTGCCGTACCGATCCACGTCCAAACATCATCTGCATGTTTTAAACCGATAACCCAAAACACTTCAAAAAATGCAGCAATGACGACTTTGACCCATTCTCTATTCATCTTTTTCAACCTCCTTCAACAAAAATAAGCCTGAGAAATTAACGTAAAATACGTTATCTCCCAGGCTTTTATCCTTCCGTGTATCTTTGCATACGCAAAGCGTTTTCTCTTGGACCAGACCAAACCAGTTGTTTGCGGAACCCTAGAAAACTTGATCGTCATATGACTAAATGACGCTTTATGAAATTATCGTGTAACGCTAGATTATTATACAATAGACCATGAGTCAATAGAGGTGCTCATACCCATAATAGAAAATTAAAAATCAACTCTTGTATTTTATACCAACAAATGACATCATTAAATAAATATTCTGACAAGTATTTTAGTCATCAGCAATTAACCACTTAAGAAAAACAAGGCAAAGTACGCCCAGTCCTTTAAGAAAAGACAGCTGATTTAAGTATCAGTTTAAAGGGATATTCCATACAGTATCAACTTTGATTTCCGTTTCAGGCGGACGCGTTCCGCGGGGCGAGCGCCAAGCCTCCTCGTCCGCTATTCGCTCCCTGCGGGGTCTCGTCTGTCTCGCTTTTCCCGCCGGAGTCGCCGCCTTTCACTACAATCAATTACCTAATTAATATAGTTTTAAAAATGAATATAAAAAATCGTCCTATCTTGAGTAATCCAAAGATTACTAATCAAGAATAGACCACTGAACAAAATTCACTTCCGCTGAGAGAAAACTTACGTTTTAAAAAAGGAAATCACAACTTCACATTAATCGAATTAAAGAGTGTCACATCAAAGAAATTCCGATTTAGCACGTTAGTCTCCATATACTAAAAACACCATGAACACTGGGTTCTTAATGTGTTTTAAGAAAAACAGAAAGCGCCTTCTAGCTCATCACATGCGCTGAATACAACCGATTCATAAACTTGTTTTCGCATGATGGTCTAAAAGGCTAAATACGCAACTTCGTGTTGCTCCTGCGGTTACTCGTCGCAAAATACAGTGTCACCAGCTTTTGTAATGCCATTATGACCCATTTCAGCTTAGGTGTGAGTTAGACATAACAACTCTAAGTAAGAAGGCATTGCTCGAAAAATCTAAGGGGGTATCAAATTGAAATTCATTACCAATAAGATTATTATTCTTGTCATATCTGTCGTTATTTTTATTGGGTTTTTCCAGCTATTTGGATTCTTTAGTAATCTATATATGCCTACTTCATCCCTTGGGTCAATGATTAGCATGATTATCCTATTTATACTCATTCCGCTATCGTATTTGTCAGCTTATGGAGTTGTGAAAATCATTAAAGCTATGTAAAGAGACGCTCATAGTTTGGGCAACGTTTTCCCAAGCTCTATTAAACAACTGGATTGGCTATTAAACTAGACTGTTACAGCGTCATAACGCTTGAATAAATGAACAACTTCGCTACTTTTACGTCTATAATAAAAAGAGATTGAAAATATGAGTGTACGGAGGAGAAATTATGGCATCTTATAGTCCATCAGAGATTTCAGAATTGGTCGATGTAAAAGAATCCACATTAAGAAAGTACTCGTTACTCTTAGAAGGGTCTGGATATATATTTGATCGTAATGAGCAAAAACAACGCTGGTATAGCGATAAAGACGTGATAGCATTTCAAAAATTTATAGCATTAAAACAACACGCTGATATGACATTAAAATCATCTGCTGATGCTGTTTATTTGTGGTCAATAGGAGCTGAAAACGCAGAGGTTGCTAGCGGTACTCACAATGTAAAAGAACGATACAACAACGATATGACGCAGGAAATTCATGAGGAGTTGGTCAATTTGAGAGAATTGATAAGCATGCAGCATGATCAAATTAAATCCTTGCATGATCATCTTGAAAACGAAAAATACTATCAAGAAAAGCGTGATCAAGTACTCCTTGATAGCATCGGGCAATTACGACTTGATATTCAACTGCAACGGGAAAGACAAAAAGCAATGGAAGAACAGATTATGCTGCAAGCGCCTGAGGAAGGAAAACCTACTTTATGGAATCGATTATTTAAGAGTGAATAGCTTGAAAGAAAGTATCCTTTTACTAGCTGAATGCATACATTATTTGAGTTGGTTTTATTTCTCATACTTGATCAAACATCATAATGGGTATACAACGGTTTCAAATTAATCTCAGATTAGTAAGATTTACAATGGCAAGGGGTGATTAAATGATTGAAATAATTTATGACGTTGCTACCCTCGAAGACAGTTGTTATATTGAAATACTGCCAGATAAGTATAAAGATGAGTGTTGGAATACGTCTTCCATTTATTTTACCGAAGAAAACTTCTGTTATATTATGCCTACTTTTAGAAAGTGCTATAAAAAATTCGATTACTTTTCTTACAATGAAATAGAAGTTGATACTTGGAAGTTAATTTTGAAGGAATTGGAGAAAGTGAAGAATTATCTAACTAATAATCCTATCCCAGATACATTGAAGGATATTATAGGATTTCCATTCACCAATTCTGAGAAAGACTTTATGGAATACTATGATACAAACCTCAAGCAACTGATCTTGATGATTGACGACTTTCAAGTGTGGATTGAGGCAAAAAAAATCTCAACTAAGTATATTACTGTATTAGGGATGTAAATAGTAATTTCTATTCATTATTTCCACGCTGCAAATGAAAAATTTATTTTAACTAACCTTTTATCTTGCTTTCATCGGTATAGGTATACTAGATCGTTTCTGTACTGGGAATGCTACAAAGGTTCCTCCGATTGCAATAAATGAACAGATAGCAATAGAAAAATATTTCTTCTTTCTACTCATGTGAGACCTCCTCTAATTTGAACTTGCAAGTTTATTGTAGTGAATGAGTATGAAGAGGGTATGAACGACATGTTAAGATATTATTTAGAAGAATTATCCACATACCTCCCCTCTACTGACAAATTTCTCCCACTCGATGTGAACATGATCGACTACTTTGAAAGCGTGGTTTAGTTTCGTGGTACACTACATATAGATTTTTGACGTTGAAACGAGGGTTTACTATGATTCGAACATTTGGCGTTACCGATGACAGTCAATTAATAATTGATTTTCCTTTAGAAGACCTTCAAAAAAAACCGTTTGACTGGTATTGGGTTGATTTTGATAAACCCACTCCTGATGAATTGTCATTACTCGATTCTTTCTTTCATTTCCATCCTCTTTCTATTGAGGATTGTTTAGATCGTTTGCAGCGACCTAAAATTGATTATTACGATGGCTATCAATTTTTCGTTGTTCATACGATGAATGAGCAGACGTTAGAAGCTGAGGAACTAGATATATTCGTTGGCAAAAATTTTGTCGTTACGTTTCACCATTCTTCAGTAGAAGAGTTAGATGTAGTTCGCGAAAAACTACAACGTGATGCTTCATTTTGGGAACGTGGTGCCATTTACGCGACGTATCAAATTATTGATAAAGTGGTCGATTCTTATTTCCCTATTGTTCACAAGATTGAAGATCATCTAAATGAAATTGAAGAACAGATGACATTTGATATGAAGCACTTTTCAATGGATAAAGTATTTGAAATGCGTAGTGACTTGTTGTGGTTACGTCGAACGATTATGCCAATGCGTGATTTAATGTACCGCGTTTTGAATTCGAGTCGTTTTGACCTTCAACCGCACGAGCATACATACTTTGCGGATATTTCTGATCATCTTGTGAAACTGACGGAAATTGTCGAGTCAAACCGAGAACTTACTGCGGATATTCGCGACAGCTACACGGCAATGAACTCAAACCGTATGAACCGCATCATGATGATTTTAACGATTGTGTCTTCAATTTTCATTCCACTCACATTTATCGCAGGAGTTTACGGAATGAATTTTGAATACATGCCTGAACTTGAGATGAAATATGGTTACTTTATTGCGCTAGGTGCAATGATATTAATTGGTTTGTCCATGTTAGCTTGGTTCAAACACAAAGGCTGGATGAATTTATTTAAGCAATAATAATAGACAAAAGACCACCATCTGCACTTGCAGTTGCTGGTCTTTTCCTTTAATTTACTTATAATATGGAAATGTCTTTTACTATTCACTTCATCTCTTTTGCCATTGTTAATAGCTTGTTGATTGTTTTCCAGCGCGCGGCTGGTCTAACAGGGAATGTATATGTTAAATAGCCAGCTCCGTCAAAACCAGCTCGTTAAGCAAATAATGAATTTGTATTAAACCACAAGGTACTACCTACTTTTACTGTAGCTGAACACATGCAATCTAGATTGACATAATGCAACAAAACTTAGGAGTTAATGAACACCCCATATTTGCAGTGTTTTCTGAGGGTTAATTCCTTCATTAATGTTCAAGAACTCGTTCAATATTCTAAGTTCAGTAACCTGTACGAAATTAAGTATAGGTACACGGTTAAAATCTAGGCAAAAAGAAAAGCCGCCTTGTAAAGGCAGCCGGTTCTTCAAGCACCAGTTAGTTGAATTAACTATTTACAGTATTTAATACTGTTTGTTAGAACACTTGGTCCTAACTTATTTGTTTTGGAATTTGAGAGACGCACCTGAACTTCGACATTCTTCATTTCTGCTGTAATTAAATCAAATCGTCCAGCCCAACTTGGACCATTATCCTCTGGGGTTGGATAAAGCTTAAAACGCCAACTTATTTCTTCGGGAATAGACGCAAAGCCTTCATAGCTATCGAAGTCTCCATAAGAAGATGGTTCAGGAAGATGAACAGCAAGAATACTTATATTAGTTCTTGCAAAACTTGGTGGGTTTAATTGCACTTTATAGATTAATGCTACACCTTTTGCATTCGTCAGACTTTTATCAACAGATTCCAACGTTAGACTACAGGGCTCTGAAATCGCTTCTAATAATTGTTCACTTTCTTCATTTATTGCCTTTACTTTTGGTGATTTTTCCCAAGTTAGATATAACACCGTTGTTAGACTTAACAGCAATAGTAAAAATATTAATGATATTTTTTTCATCTAATCACCTACCTAATTTAAGGTAGTATTTCCTTCTGATAAGACAATATTCTTATTGAGCTGAATTTCCCAGTTAGTTGAACAAGAAACTGGATGATCCGTCCGTAAAACCTCGATTTAAGTACGTAACTGGCATAACACATACACATTAGGTTGACAATCGAGTAGGAGGGAGTGA